>JAIBBF010000062.1 GCA_019694795.1 Flavobacteriales bacterium
ATCATTCCATTTCCAGATTTAAATCGGTCGATTTTAACTATGTTATACGCTACCGGAGTCGTGTAGGAACAGCACATGAAAAAAATTATTCCTTATCCACGAATGCCATTTTGTATGCCTATTCTTATGAAAATATCTTTCAACTACCATTATTCAATTTCTCTGATGCAGACATTGGCGATTACCGCAAAATGAATGCCTTTCCCTTTAATTCTTTTTTTTGGGACAATAACGATGAATATAAAATCAACCATCAAAATGATGCAAATACCTTGTTTTTTATTGATTCGAATTCAATAACGAATCTGTCTTTATTTACAAAAAGCAACCGGATAAAACGAGGTTTGTTTGAGCATCCGTTTATTAGCTGGACCGGAAAACGAATTTTTATTAGGGAGTCGGGAATTGATACTTTATTAAAAGTAAGAACAGATTTTAAGAGTGACAAGTACCTGCTTTCCGTAAAATACTATGTAGACTATTGTAGCTATAATGGAATAATACATATTGAAACATCAACCATTCTTGATCCCTACCAAAGTTTTTATGCATTACCGATTGATGCAAAAGCGAATTGCTTTATTAATTTGTATTTTGATTATTGCGAGCTTCAGCGAAGAAATCTGGAAAACGTTTTAAATAAAAATCGATTGAATTATAGCGGGTTTAAACAAGCTTATTTTTCTGAAATGGAAAAAATCCAATTAGAACGCGATAATTTCATCAAAGCAGTTGAACGGGGCGCAAATCGCAAGGCAATGGAAATGTATAACGCGGAAGTGAAATCCAAACTTGGTATTGATAATATTGCTTTGTTTAAGCCGTATGAGGAGTGATTCTCTAAGTTGTTTTTTGATTTTTCCTTAAGTCAAGTGCTTAATTTTAAATAAATCCTTGCCAATTGCTCAATCTCAAGTTCGAATTTCCATTACCTTTAGCCCATGTTTGTTTCCGGTTTCACCTTTATCCGAAATGCTATTAAATACGATTATCCCATTGCGGAAGCGATTCGTTCCATTTTGCCATTGTGCGATGAAGTAATTGTTGCTGTTGGCAATTCTGAAGATGATACGTTAGCATATATCCGGGGACTGGATACTGAAAAAATAAAAATCATTGAAACGGTTTGGGATGATTCCTTGCGCGAAGGCGGAAAAGTTCTGGCAGTTGAAACCAATAAAGCTTTAGCCGCCGTAAATCCCAAAAGTGACTGGTGCATTTATATTCAGGGCGATGAAGTTTTGCATGAAGCCGGATATGATGAAATTCGCTCTGCCATGGAAAACCACCTGAGTGATGCACAGGTTGACGGATTGTTATTGCAGTATCGTCATTTTTACGGTTCATACGATTATGTTGGAGCCAGCGCCAATTGGTATAAAAATGAAATAAGAATTATCAGGAATCGGAACGATATTTTCTCCTATGGGGATGCCCAGGGATTTCGCAAGCAACCCAATGATAAATTGAGGGTAAAAGCATTGAAGGCCTATATGCATCATTACGGCTGGGTAAAAGATCCGCGCGCTATGCAAAAAAAGCAGGAGGATTTTAATAAACTCTGGCACGATGATGACTGGGTGAAAAAGAATGTTGTTCCAGCCGGAGAATTTGATTATGGAAAAGACCTGCGCGAATTAAAATTGTTTAAGGGTACACATCCTTCCGTGATGCAACAGCGCATTCAATCCAGCAATTGGAAATTCGAAACCGATATTTCGATTAACCGTTCAACACTTAAGGACCGCTTTAAAAATTTTATGTATTACAAACTGGGGGTGGAGTTAGGGTATAAGAATTATAAAAAAATCTAAGTTCCGAATTTTCGTTTTATCGTTTTGGCAGAAATTTTTTTTCCATGGAGAAGTATTATAAATCGGCACTTTCTTTTATTCACGATAAGTATTATGGAGATATTGCCCGCCATGCTGCAGGAGAAATCATTTTAAAAAGGAAAAACAATGCTTATTCCAAGGTGATCGATCTGGGCTGCGGCAGTGGAATTTTAGCGGCGCTTTTAAATGAAAATCAAATGGAGGTGTTGGGTGTAGATATTTCCGCTGATATGCTGGATCTGGCCAGAAAAAATGCTCCTGCTTCAACCTTTGTTCAGTCCTCTATTTTTGATTTCGAATTCGAACATGTGGATGTCTTTTCAGCTATAGGTGAACCTTTTAATTATTTATTCGATCATCAATCTTCCTACAATTCTTTAGCTGCGATTTTTAAACGGATTAAGCAGCACTTAAGTCCCGATGGATTTTTTTTATTTGACATCCTCTGTAATGGTGTTGAAAATAAAAATCCACACCGTGTAATTGAGAATGATGATTACATCATGAAACTTGATATCGAAATTGTTGAAGCAAGTAAATATCTGACCCGCACCATAAAACTTAGGATGAAAGATTTTGGTGAAGAAAAGGAGGATATAGAAATACACCGACAGTTGCTGTTTGATGTTCATCAGGTTGAACGTTTACTTCGTGAAATTGGATTTCAGGTTGAAATGTGGAATCACTATGGTGAGCTCTCCCTTCGTACCGGTCACGTGGCCTTCTATTGCATTCCTGAGAAGGATTAAAGGGCGAGTATCAAAAGGGAATGTTAAAAACCCTTAAGCTTTCTTAACGAATTTATTTTTTCGCTTAATAGGGATTAGTATTGCATGAGAATGGATCGTACTGGTTTTAATGGGTGAAATGAAAAAAATCTTTATTATGCAAAAATTTCTGTTTCTGTTGTTTTT
Source organism: Flavobacteriales bacterium (assembly GCA_019694795.1). Taxonomy (NCBI): domain Bacteria; kingdom Pseudomonadati; phylum Bacteroidota; class Flavobacteriia; order Flavobacteriales; species Flavobacteriales bacterium. The sequence goes on from JAIBBF010000062.1 coordinate 2,750, forward strand.
TTTATTTACGATTTGCGGGTTTTCAGCTCCGGCTTCTCCGTTAAAAGGACAAGTTAAGTCCAATTTTTTAGGCGAAGAAGTTACGCAGTTAGGTAAAAATCTGGATGCTATTTTTCAGGATCATCAAGGTTATTACTGGATTTGCAGCAATGGTGACGGTGTGTACCGTTATGATGGAAAAAACCTGATTCGTTTTACGCAACGCGATGGACTTTGCTCCGATCATGTTTATGGGGTGCAGGAAGATGTTAACCATTATTTATGGTTTAGCACTCCACAGGGAGTTTGCAGATTTAACGGGATTATTTTTGAAGATTTTACATCCGTCATACAAGCTGCACCAATCGGTCAATTAATAAAAGCCCGCGAAGGATTGTTTTTTAATCATTTTAACAGAATCTGTTTTTACGATGGAAAAACATTTACCAATGTTGTTATTCATCCCCCGGGATACGCTCCACCGCGAGGGGATTTAAACAGGCCATATAGCATGTATTCGTTTTTGATAGACCGAAACGGTGAAAGTTGGTTCGGGACACAATCAGAGGGTGTTTGTCGTTATGGAGTGGATTCCTGTTTTTATTTAACCGATAAAAAATTGAGAGGTCCTGCTGTGCGAGCGATGTATCAGGATAAGCATGGGATTTATTGGTTTGGAAACAATGGCGGTGGATTATTCCGCTATGATGGCATCACCTTACGGAATATTACCGACGAACAAGGCTTAGAGAATCCGGAATTTTTCAAAGGTAAATTCGTTGAAGATCCACATTCAATGGCACGCATCTTTGCTTTGAATGGCGACATAGACGGCAATTTATGGATTGGAACAATCGATGCGGGATTATGGAAATATGATGGTAAAAACCTCGTGCAATGGGGACAAAAGGAGGGCGTTCCGGGTCTTGTCATTAATTGCATTTATCGCGACAGAAGTGATCGTATTTTGATCATCTGCAATATGGAGACGATTTGTGTGCTACAGGATGGACGTTTTGAGCGCTTAAATTCCTGATTCTTCTACTTAGAATATTCCGAATTAATTTTCAAACGCTCCTTATTGGATAGGTTTTTTGGTTTAAAAATTACAATTGTCAGGATTCCCCATAGCGTAATCAAAAAGCCCATATAATTCATTTGTTGTTGGCCACTGAAATCTGCTGTAAATGCGATGTCGATGGTGGAATGAAAAATTGCACAAATTAATATTGAGTATCCAGAAGAGTTATATAACCAGCTTAATAAAACACTTCCTGTAAGCAGACTAAATATCCAACCGAAAATTTCTGCAAACTCCATGTTGGTATATCCCGGTCGGTACAAAAATAAAGGCCAATGCCAGACGGCCCAAAAAACAGTTAATATTAATCCGGAGTTTAATGCATTGAATTTTGATTGTAATCGCGGTAAAGCAAATCCTCTCCATCCTACCTCTTCACCAAATCCAAAAAATATAAGGTTATAAATAAAGATGTTCAACAAATTAAATTCCGGGAATTCGCGCGAATGTAAAAGTGCTGCCGGATCGAAAGGGTTGCCTGAAATCAGGTAGTTTATTCCTTCGGCACTAATCGCTAGAATAAATGGTGAAAAAAGGGCTATTAGGACATAAATCGATGGACCGGAGTAAAAACATTGTTTTAAAAGTTGATACATTCCTTTTTTACCCTCAAAAATACCAATGCAAGCAAAGGCAGCTAATAATGGACCGAGCCCTCCAAGTGCATGATGAAATGGAAAAACGGGTAAATCTCTTAATCCAAATGCAGGTAGATATAAAGGAAGCCAGATGATCCAACTGAACAAATAGGCGAGACCGAAAAATGAAATAAGTACTTTCATTGTGTTTTAAATATAGTGAATGTTTGCAGTACCATTATTACTGATGATAAAAATCATAATTTTATACGGGTTGAATTAATCCCTTTTTAATTGTTATTTTTTTTGTAATATTTCTTAGTGCCATTTATTTTTTTTATTTGTTCCTTAGTTAATACGATTGATCCTCCGTTTTAATTTGATTTTATGCGACAATCATTGATTTATCTGCTATTCATTTTTGCAACAGGTTTACCTGCTAAGGCCCAAACTACAAGGTTTTTTGAATTTACTACCACTTGTGGTCACGGTAATTGGCAGGATAGTTCGTTTATAGCCGCTACCTCCGATCAGGTTGTAATTGATTCCGTTTTAGCTAATTTATCGAGGCCTCTCATGCAACGTAATTTTATCAGTGGTCAGATTGATTATGGTAATGGTGGACATAATCATAATTCCTCGCATTGGTTTTTATGGCATTTTATTCCCCATCAATGGAATTTGGTAGAGCTTGCTATGGAGATTTGTGACGGATGTCCATATTCCGATGTGGATGCAGATACGGCTTATTGGGTAGGAACCATAGGTCAGTTTTGTCCATGGAGTGGTCGCCCGGTTAGGGAAGTCGCCGATCCCCTTAGTGTAGAGAATGATTTTTTTGATATGGATATAAGGATCTATCCAAATCCTGCAAAAGATGAAATCAATATTAGCCGGAGTGTAAATTCACCAATTTCTGTTTCTATTTTAAATTGTTTAGGACAAGAATTAAACGTGCTGAATGTAAATCAACAAACCCTTACCATCCGTTTGACGGAATATTCTTCAGGATTGTATTTTTTGCGCATAACCAATGGAAAGCAATCAGTAATCAAGAGGTTGATAATTGAATAGCTATTAATATAGATTATTAGCATTTAATTTAAGATAATATTCTTTTTTATTCAACGAGCCTATTGTGGCGAGTTGAGTAAATATTTAATGTAAAAAATGTTAAGTAGGCGTGTTCAAAATAAAGTTCATATTTCTTTCAACAAATTCAATGTTTATACTATATGTTTTTGGCATAATTTTTCAATTATTTAGCTGAAGCGTTTTGCTTTTATTGCAAATAATTTCGATAATAAAAAGTTGATTCTTGAGGCATTTTTGTTGTTTTTTCGATTAGATTTTTATGGGATTTTGGTAGGAAATAGAAAAGTTACCAAAAGTTTTTTAGGAGAAAGCGGATAATTCTTATGTTTGATAACCCAGCTATTTTTTTGGGTTAAAATATTTTTTAGGTCCCTAATCCTTGCCTATTTTATTGAATTGTATATTGACCTTTTCCTGTTTAAATTTTACAACAATTTTTTATTATCAGTAATTAATGAGGGGTAAAAGGCCAATAACTATTATATTTAATCTTTCAATTCCACCTTTAATAGATTAGAATAGGAATGAACACGTATTTTAAACAGATCGATGCACTGAGGGCATGGGCAGTTTTAACTGTAGTATTCGGTCACATGCCTGTTATTAGTGGGGATAATGTTCGGTATTTATCAGAACTTGCTCATTACTTACCTGGAGTACCTCTGTTTTTTTGCATTAGTGGTTTTTTAATTACCCTGATTATTATTAATAACAGAAATCAGGATTGGAAGTCGTTTTTAAAAAGTTTTTATGCCAGGAGATTTTTAAGAATTTTCCCAATTTATTACCTGACTATTTTGGTGTTGTTTATAACCATGGAGGCGTATCGTAGCTGGTGTTTGTATGATATTTTTTATGTTTCCAATATTAAGATTGGATTAATGGGTTCATTTAATGGTGTGATTTCAGCACATTTTTGGAGTTTAGCTGTTGAAGAACAGTTTTATCTTTTTTGGCCAATATTGCTTATTTTATTTCGCAGACGGGAATTTGTTTTAATTGGATTGGTTTTTGTTACCGCATTTCTGATTTCTCACATTAATGACTATTCATTTTTAATGATACGAACGTTAGTTCCTGTCTGCTACCTCTCATTAGGTGGTATGATTGCATATCTTTATTTTTATTATCCACAGGTTATTAAAAAATTAAAAAACATTACTCCTTGGCTAATTTTGGTTGGACTGATACTGGTGGGCTTTATAAGTATGGACTGGATAAAAATTTCTAAAATTCATTTCAGTTTGATTTTTATACCAATTCTTTTGATTCAGTTTATTTATGGATTTGAAAACAAACTATTAAAAACTGTTTTTGAAAATCCTCTTGTTATTCATATTGGCAAAATTAGTTATGGAATTTATTTATATCATTTATTTGCCATTTACCCTGCCTTACAAATTAAAAATATGTTTCATCTGTCGTTTTTAGATAATCCTCAAATGATGCAGATTTTTAAAATTTGTTTATCAATATTAATTGCAAGTTTGTCCTGGACCTTTTTTGAAAGTCGAATAAATAAGTTAAAATCTCATTTTTCTTATAGCAAAAATTAAATGCGTGATTATTTCATATTATATGTTAAAGGTTAATTAGTATTTACATATTATATTTTTAAATATTTTATGTCCCACATCCTCAGCTCCCGCCAATTGAATTTTCCAGTAGAACAGGTTTATCGTGCATTTGAAAATCCTGAACTTTTAAAACTATGGTGGGGACCCGAAGGATTTTCCAATACCATCCACGAATTTGATCTTCGTGCAGGTGGAAATTGGAAACTGACCATGCATGGACCCGAAAAGGGTAATTATGAAAACGCATCGGTTTTTAAAGAAGTTATTCCGCATCAAAAAGTGAGCTGGAAGAGAATTTCTCAGCCTTTGTTCGATATGGATATTTTGTTTGAGCGGGTGGGAGACCATAGCTCTAGAATCACATTTGTTATGAAGTTTAGCACCGAAGAGGAATGTGAAAAAATCAGACCCTTTGCTGCGCCGAAGAATGAGGAGAATTTCGACCGGCTGGAGCGATTATTGAATTCCCATTAATTCGATGCTGCGTATTTCATTCGGATTTTCCCAGGGACATCTAAATATTCCCTATATTTCTTCCATCTATTTATCCTGACATGAACAAATTCATTTTTTGCTCGATTTTCTTCTTTGGTTTTTTTCAAATCAATCCATTGAAGGCACAGTCGTATATTCCTGTTCCGGATTCGAATGCGGTTTGGATAGAGGGGAGTTTTCTTTATTGGGGTTATGGCGGACACGAACATGCCACATTAACTCAACCTTTGATTTTTGGGAATGACACATCACTTGGTGGGAATATTTACCACACCTTGCATGGTCATCTCATTGCCGATTGGATCGATGGATGGGGAAATCAGCAGACTTATCAGGATGGAACGGATTATTTGCCGGATCAATTAAGAGTGATATTCCGCCAGGATATTCCCAATAAAAAAGTTTATCAATGGGATCTGAGTAATCAGCAGGAAGTCCTGATGTATGATTTTGCAGGTATGGTGGTTGGTCAACCTTATCCGGCCACGTTTAATAATTTAAACTATCCTCAATTACTGGTGATGGCCTATGATTCCGTTCAACTCAATGATGGTTTATTTCATGAACGCTGGATTCTTGGATCCAATTCGCTGGATTCAGGTTTCGTATCGATTATTGAAGGAGTGGGTTCGAGCATGGGTTTTGATTTGCAAATTGGATTACCATTTGAGCAATCGAGTGCAACACTTTGTTTTTCGAAGGATGGAAATTTCGTTTATGACGGATGGGCCAATGCCAATGGATTAATTCCCCCGCGCTATGCTGCAAATTGCAGTGCCAATGTAAGTGTAGAAGAAATCCGAAAGGATGAATGGAATGTTTTATTATGGCCGAATCCCGTTTTGGATATACTGCGGATACAATCAGAATCACCCTTGCAACAAGTGCTGGTGTATAATATATGGGGAGAAGTGGTATTGAAAAAATCGATGAATAATGTGACAAATGCAGAGCTGAATGTTGCTGAATTAGCATCCGGTCATTATTTAATTCAATGTATTTCCGCAGATTTAAAATCGATACATCGCTTGATTGTGAAATAGGAATTTAACCGGTGATTATTCTTTATATCTGCTTTCCAAAATTGAATTTTATCTCAGTGATAAAAATGTTGAAACAATTAATTATGTAAAAAATATTTTACACCAAAAACCCAAAAACCATGACCCGTCAAATTTTCGTTAATCTTGCCGTTAAGGATGTTGAAAAATCAATGCAATTCTATTCGGCCATCGGCTTTAAAAACAATCCCGCCTTTTCGGATGAATCGGCTAAATGCATGGTGTGGAGCGATTCGATTTATGTGATGATTATGACGCATGAAAAATTTGCGGGATTTGCTACCAAACCTATTGCTGATACGAAATCAAAACTGGCTGCATTGTATTCTTTGTCGCTCCAAAGCGTAGAAGAAATTCACCAGGTGATGGAACAAGGATTAAAAGCTGGAGGAATTGAACCGGCCGAGATGAAGGATTACGGATTTATGCAACAACGAACACTCGAAGATTTTGATGGTCATACCTGGGAATTGTTTTTTATGGACATGAGTAAATTCCCTGTTGAATAATTATTGCCATTAAGTAGAAATGAGTTTTCCTCATGATGTCGGTTGAATCCTCCATTCTGGAATATATCAAAAGCCTTCCGGAGGGAATTGCTAAGGATATTGAATGTTTGCACCGGCATATTCTTCAGCATTTCCCCACTAAGAAATTATGGTTTCTGGATGGAAAAAACGAACATGGAAAAGTCGTTTCGAATCCGAATATCGGATATGGAATTTGTCAACTTTCCAAAGGAAAACAAAAAGAGTTTTATCAGGTAGGAATAAGTGCAACGAGCACGGGGATTTCTGTTTATCTGATGGGTGTAAGCGATAAGACCTTGCTTAAACAGCAATTTGGAAGCCGATTGCCCCATGCGCAAATGAGTGGTTATTGCGTTAAAATAAAACATCTGTATGAAATGGATTGGTCGGCATTCAATGAATTGCTGGCGTTTGGATTTAGTTTGGAGTCCCGCAGCTAAAAATGAAATGATGGTTACAGCAGATCAATTAATCAATGCCCATCAAAAAGTTAAATCCGGTGCCGATTTCCCCGCCTATATCCGGGATTTAAAAGCGCTGGGTGTTTTGCACTATGAAACCTTTGTTTCCGATGGTCGCACCCAATTTTATGGAGCTTCGAATCACCAGGTGAATGTGCCCGGAAAGTATGCGGAGTTATCTATTTCAGCGATTACCGACGCAGAAAAATTCAAACTTGAATTATTGAAGCACCAACAAGGAAAAAGCGATTATCCCACCTTTGTAAAATGCTGTGCCGATACCGGTGTTTTCAAATGGAAGGTGGATGTAAAATCCATGACCTGTACCTACTTCGATCCTTCAGGTACTGAACTGTTGTGCGAGGACATCCCTGTTTAAGGCCATCACCCGGTGAAAATTGACCATTTTTGGTGCTGATTGTGAGTGATAAGCATTTGAACTTTATTGTTTAAAGCCGGTGCTTAAAATTACTTTTTACCGATACTGAAATTTCAATCTTTCCTTTCTGATTTTTTACTAGTTTAGGCTTTGTCTTTTCAGCGCCTTTGCTGTTGGGACATAACCAAGCCGGAAGCCATCGTGAAAAAGTACACCTTTCCCTTTTCCCCGAAGATTGAATCCTTGTTTTACCGGAGCAATGGAATTAAATTTTATGTGATATTTTTTCTCTGCATAGCCGTCCGTGCTAAAGCAGATATTAGTCCATATCCGAATGCAAAAACCGATTCGCTGGAGCAGGTAATAAAAACCACAAAACAGGATACGGTAAAAGTGAATGCTTACCTCGAATGGGGAAAAATAATTCGCCGTGCAGAGCCTGAAATGTATTTGAATTTACTTCGTTTGGCCGATAGTATTTGTGACCATCACCTGGGTGATAAAAATCCGGAGAGCTTAAAAAAAGTGTATTACAAAAAGAAAAGCAGAATCCTCAATTTAAAAGGCGATTACCACCGCGATCGCAGTGAATACGATGTGGCGATTGACTGGTACACCGAAGCTATTCGCATCAATAAAAAATCGGGTGATGAATATGATATGGCTTCCACTTACAATAGCATTGGAATTGTATATGGTATGCAGGCCGACTATGAAACCTGCGAAGTGTGGATGACGAAGAGTCTGGATATTTACAAGCGTCTCGATGATCAGGATGGAATGGCGAATTCCTATAACAACCTCGGCAATATTCATTATTACCAGGGCGATTATCAACCTGCAATTAATTTTTGGACCCAAAGTCTGAAGATGAAAGAAAAAAGCGGCGATAAACGCGGTATGGCGAATACGCTCAATAACATCGGGAATATTCACAAAGCACAAAATGATTTAAAAACGGCCATCGATTATTATCACCGCAGTCTAAAAATTTATAAGGAGATTGATGAAGCAAACGGAATGATAGTGACATCCTCCAATCTTGCCGGATTGTATCTGGAAATGGATGACCGGAAAAAAGCACGTGAACTGTATCAGGAGTGTTTGCTGAAGAGCGAAGCGCTGAATGATAAAAAAGGAATTTCGGATGCGTATAACGGATTAGGACTCGTTTATAAAGATGCCGGCGAACGCGATAGCGCTATTGCTTATTTTAATAAAAGTCTGGTGATGCGTGAAACCATTGGCGATAACAAAGGAATTTCCGAAACCAACAATCACCTGGCATCGATGTATATTTTAAAAGGAAACTGGAAAGAAGCATTAAAGCATGCCGAAAAATCGATGGAGTTGGCAAAGACCATGAATTCGCTTTCTCATATTAAAAGTGCATCGGAAAGTCTTTGGAAAATTTATAAAAACACCAACAATCCTTCCAAAGCACTGGAGATGCATGAATTGTTTATTCAAATGCGCGATAGTTTAGAGAGTGAAGCTAACCGGATGGAAATTATCCGCAATGAATTTGAATATGAATATGAAAAACAAGTGACTGCCGACAGCATTCTCGCGGCCGAAGAAAATAAAGTGAAAGATGCCCAGATTCTGGCGAAAAATGCAGAGAGTCGTCAACGAAAACTGCAGAACTACATTTTAACCGCCATTCTTATTTTTGCTTTGATTTTAATTGCCATTATTTTTCATCGTTTCCGGGTTACGCAAAAACAAAAGGCAATTATTGAGCAACAAAAAAATCAGGTGGATCAGGCCTATGGTATTCTCGAAATTAAGAACCGCGAAATCACCGACTCCATCAATTATGCCAAACGCATTCAATATGCCATTTTACCGGCAAATAAACGCGTGAAGGAATGTTTAAAGGATTCGTTTATCTTATTTCAACCCAAAGATATTGTAGCGGGAGATTTTTACTGGCTGGAGGAACGCGACGGAAAAATTTTATTTGCGGCCTGCGATTGTACGGGACATGGTGTTCCCGGTGCCATGGTGTCGGTAATATGCGTAAACGGATTAAACCGTGCCGTGCGTGAAAACGGATTAACGGATCCGGGAAAAATTTTAAATAAAACAAGGGACATTGTTATTGCCGAATTCGAAAAATCGGACGATGAAGTGAAAGACGGAATGGATGTTTCACTTTGTTCCTTTAATCCAAACAGCATGACCTTATCCTGGGCCGGAGCAAATAATCCATTATGGATTTACCGCGCGGCTAAAAATGAAATAGAAGAAATAAAGGCCGACAAACAAACCATTGCCAAAGTAGAACATCCGCAACCTTTTACCACGCATGAATTGAAAGTGAACAAAGGCGATATTGTTTATTTGTTTACGGATGGATTTAAAGATCAGTTTGGCGGTTCGAAAGGGAAAAAGTTTAAGGCTTCTAATTTGAAAAAACTGTTATTGTCGGTACACCACGAAGCACTCGAAATTCAAAAGGATAAAATTGCAAGCGCATTCGAATCCTGGAAAGGAAATCTGGAGCAGGTAGATGATGTGTGCATCATGGGTGTTCGTATTGGTTGATTTTCATCGCTCTTATTTATACTAATTGTTTTTATCCTGTTACCATGGAACTGATTTCAAAATTATTAATCGGACTAGTTGCGCTGGAGCATCTTTATTTTATGTATTTCGAAATGTTTGCCTGGGAAACCATTGGTAAACGAACCTTTAAATCGATACCTGCCGAATTGTTTAAGCCTACCAAAGCATTAGCGGCGAATCAGGGATTGTACAATGGATTTTTAGCGGCCGGATTAATCTGGAGTTTTTTTATCTGCAATGCGGAATGGTCGAAAAACGTTGCTTCCTTCTTTTTAATTTGTGTGGTTATTGCCGGAATTTACGGGGCGCTTACAGCCAGTAAAAAAATATTTATTGTTCAGACCCTGCCCGCACTTTTTGCATTAGGGGTATTGCTCACACTGGTGTGAAGCGTTATTCTTCAATACCTGTTAAACACGAAAATAGTTATCCATTATCAGTATGAGTCATCGCATTCGTCCGGTGAAATTAACGGACATCCCACAGTTAAAAAAAGTACTTGATTCCAGTGAATTGTTTCCTTCGGAATATTTAGATGAAATGATTTCGGATTACCTCCATAATCCGCAAAGCAGCGACTTCTGGTTTACCTGCGTTGAAAACGATACGCCGGTGGCCATAGCTTATTGCGTTCCGGAGAAATTGACCGAAGGGACTTACAATTTATTGGCATTGGGTGTTTCTAATGATGTGCAGAAAAAAGGAATCGGAAAAGAAATGATGAACTACATCGAAAATCATCTTAAAAGTACTGACGGCAGAATTTTAATAATAGACACCTCCAGTGATGAAGCGCAAGCTGCAGCCAGAAATTTTTATCATAAAATCGGTTAT
>JAIBBF010000063.1 GCA_019694795.1 Flavobacteriales bacterium
GGCGTATGGGAGGAAATCAATGGGTATTAGCTGACCTTATAAACAGGAGAAACATTTTTGGTTTTGCCAGCGGAAATAGTCCTATTTACACCCAAACAGATGGTGAGATGCGTTCGAAGTTAAATGGAACATTTATTGGTGGGACTCAATATTTCATAAACGGGTTCACAGCACCACAAGTAAACACCTCCGGTTATATGTTACTAGGAAATGATTTAGGAAATGCTCCAAATAATTTCTATAACCAGAAAGGAGCTTTTTCGATGTTACACTTCAATAGGAACTCCAATAATCCGGGATTCATTCAGGAACAAGGTTACAGAACCTGGATGAAAACAGGTATCACATTTACAGATAATCAGGACCGGGCATACATTGGATATCGGGCTAATGCATTAGATGTTTCAGATTTCATTGTAAACTGGAGCGATAATTTGGTAGGTGGGGTTGTTGCGCCGGATAATATGATTTTTAATTTTCTTTCTTAGAATTTCGCTCCTTTTCTAATTGAAATAATTTACCCGTTTTCTTTTCACAATAATATTCCTCTAAAAAATTTCAATGAAAATTAGTGTACTTCTGTGTTCATAGTCCAAAAACCCACCCGGCAACAATCCGATTCCACGCTCCGCTCTGAATGACGCACGGTTTGTATTCCCATTTCATCAATCCTTTTTTTCCCTTCTACCTTTCTGCCCACCACCTAATTTTCCCTTACTACCCACTTCCTATTTCCCATTCTACTCTTTTACTACTCCCTATTTTCCCTTTTACCTTTCGGCCCACTACCCATTTCCCCTTCTACCTTTCTGCCCACTCCCTACTTCCCATTTCCCCTTCTACCTTTCTACCCACTGCCCACTACCCTTCTACCTACTTACCGTTTTCCCCTCCGCGTTCTTCTAAAAACGCTGAGCGCAACTTAGTGCACTTGTGTCTTCGTGGTATCCCCCAAATTTCCTTAAATTAGCAACGATGTCGAAAGTCAAGTATCGATACAACCCCGAAACGCTCACCTATGAAAAGGTGGAACCCGGATTCCGTGAACGGATTCTGAAGGCACTCCCTTATTTAGCGGGAAGTATAGTATTTGCTGTGGCTATTATTCTGATTTACGAAAACCAGCCCTTTTTTAAATCACCCCGTGAGCAAGCCTATGCACGCGACAATGCCCAGTTGCGCCAGCAATACGAGTTATTGCAAAAGCAATTGAAGGACGTTGAAATGGTATTGGCGGATATTCAGGAGCGCGACGACAATATTTACCGTGTTATCTTCGAAGCAGAGCCTTATCCCAATCACAAGCGCGAGCGTGCCACCGGTGGAAGCAGCAAGTACCGCGAGTTTGCCGATTATGAAAGTGGACAATTAATTACAGAAACGTACGAAGCCATCGACCGCATTGAAAAGAAATTATATGCGCAATCGAAAAGTTTCGATGAGGTGATTCAACTTGCCAAAAAACGCGAAAATATGTTAGCCAGTATTCCGGCCATCATTCCCGTTAACCGAAAAGAACTCCGCTCGGCGATTGGTCCCTTCGGATGGCGTATCGATCCCATTTATAAAACGCGGGCCATGCACACCGGAATGGATTTCCCTGCCGAAACAGGCACCAAAGTGTACGCCTCAGGCGATGGGGTAGTGGAAAATGTTGAATCGAATTACTGGGGTTATGGAAATATAGTTTTGATTAATCATGGTTTCGGATACAAATCCATGTACGCGCACTTGAGTCGTTTTAATGCTAAAATCGGACAAAAAGTTAAGCGTGGAGAAGTAATCGGATTTGTGGGTTCAACCGGAAAATCTACAGCGCCACACTTGCATTATGAAATTATTAAAAACGGCGAAAAAGTTAATCCCGTGAATTATTATTATAACGATCTTTCGCCCGCCGAATACGAAGAGATGCTGAAAGCTGCCTCGTCGTCGGGAACATCGTTCGACTAATCCTCTGCACCTTGCCCTACAAAGAGCGTCCAACCGTAAAATTGTATTACTCCATTGGAGAAGTGGCCAAAATGTTTGGTGTAAACACTTCGCTCATTCGTTTCTGGGAAAAAGAATTCGATGTAATTAAACCTACCAAGAATAAAAAAGGAAACCGTTTGTTTACAGCGGAGGACATCGAGAACTTTAAAAAGATCTTTGCGCTGGTTAAGGGCGAAGGATATACCTTACAGGGCGCCAAAGAGAAAATTAAGGAAGGTTTCGAGGAAGAAGAAAAAGCGGTGGTGGAAGTACTCGACAAACGCTCGGCGATTGAAAAGCTGATCATGGTAAAAGAAAAGCTCCGCCAGCTTCGCGACTCTTTATAAAGATATAGGCACTAAAACAGGGACAGGACCTCCAATCGGGGTCCTTTTTCATGTCCACCCCAAAATTTCGAGTCCAGAATTTAGCCCAACTTGAAGTAGACAGAAAAATTTATTTAACTATAAATCAGTTATTTATAGCATTTATCTAAAAATTACTTCAAAAAGATATTAACAATTTTGAAACTATTGTTGATATCCCGCCGTTAGAGGTACTGTTTTCAACAACAAACAACAAACAATTAACAAACCTCTACCATGAACACCTCAGTCCTCAAAATTGCTGTCCTTTTTGTAGCAGGCATCCTCCAGCTCGAATTAGCGGCCCAACCGGCTGAACGAAGAATTTCTCGTAAAGAATATGTACAACTCTGGGCCGATGAAGCGCAACGTCAGATGCTCGAATTTGGAATACCAGCATCCATTACACTTGCACAAGGTATTTTAGAAAGTGGCGACGGTAACTCTCCATTGGCTCGCTATGCAAATAATCATTTTGGAATTAAATGTCACGATAACTGGAATGGTGAAACCTTCATCCAGGATGATGATAAACGTGATGAGTGTTTCAGAAAATATGAAAGTGCGGAACAATCCTTTCAGGATCACTCCAACTTTTTAAAAACAAGAAGCAGATACAGCAGTTTGTTTATGCTCGATCCTACCGATTATAAAGGATGGGCCAAAGGATTAAAAAAAGCAGGATACGCAACTAATCCGCAATACGCCGATATTTTAATTCAGATCATTGAAGACAATGGCTTGTCGAAATTCGACGGACTTACACTTGCTGAACATAAAAAGCCGGTAGTAAAACCTGTGAAAGATGAATTCATTGCCAATAAGCAGATTCAACATACAGTAAAAATTCAGGACAACAATGTAAAATACATCATTGCTAAAGACGGCGATACCTATTATAAATTATCGAAAGAATTTGAAATGGGATTATGGCAGATTTACAAATACAATGATCTCAGCAAAAAAGATGTATTGCAGGCAGGAGACATTATTTATCTGCAACCAAAAAGAAACAAAGCGAAACTTGAGAATCACCGTGTACAGGAGGGGGAAACCATGCACATGGTCTCACAGAAATACGGAATAAAACTTAGTAAACTCTACAAGCTCAACAACATTGTTCCCGGCACAGGTGAGCCTGAACCCGGTACATTGTTGAACCTGAGAAAAAAGAAAAAGGCCTAGGAGGGCCAAAGGAAGCCATCTAATGAGGAGGTAGCAATTAGTTTGGTTTGTTCTACCGAGAGGTAGGTTGTTGTTTGTTCGGAAAGACCCTGATTCAGTCAGGGTTTTTTCGTTTAATAAAATTCGTAGGAATATTTGAACACGTAAATCAAACCCGTTTCAAAATCTTTCATTACCTGGGCCGACATCAACAGTGTATTCTTTTCATAAATCAAACTGCGCAGTGTTTTCTGTTTTCCATTATGAAAAATCGCCTGCTCATATAAATTTCCGAAAGTATCGTAGGTATACGTGTCGATGATTTCATTGTAGCCAAACACATAACTGATATCACTTTTTTTACTCACTCTCCCCTTCTCATCGTATTCAAATTTGATTTTCGATTCCTTACCCGAAAGTGTTAAACGAAATACATCTTCGATATGATAACCCAGATCGTCGTAATAAGAAAAACATTCCTGGTATTCCTTATCGTAGTTGTTATAATATTTTCTGACTTTCTGATTTTTTACAAATTGATGATAGGTAAATGTTTCAGAAGAAATCACGAATTGTTGTCCGAGTTTAAAATGATAGCGGTCGTGTCCACAATTTTCTTCTCTGCAATAGGTCTCTTTAATGATTCTGCCCAATGAATCGTATTCATAATTATACGAGTAAAATCCGTTGTTGTCGTTTCGCCTTTTAGTGAGGAGACGATCCTTATCGTCGTAAATAAAATAAATAATGGTGGTGTCCTTATTACTGCTATAAGATGCGAATGTCGACATCATAATCACCAATCTTCCTTTTTGATCGAATTCATAATGAAAAAACTGATCGCGTTCCTGCATAGCCTCCCCTTCGCGTTTAGTGCTTACGCTGCCGCGGATAATTTTCACTTTGTTGGTGCGGATAAATTCTCTCCGGAAAAAATTCTCATCCGTGAAAGCATTCCCCTCTCCGTTCTCAATAATTTGAGCACGGGAAAAAAGAGAAAGAAAAAGGAAAAAAATAAAAGCGCCTCTCTTCATTGTAAAAGTTCCAAAGCCTGCTGAAGCTCTGTTACCGGCAAATTACAGGAATTATTTCTGCACACATAAAAGGACACCGCTCCGGTTTTGAACCTGTTTTTTAACATTGGCAGCTCACTTTCGTGTGCAGCGCAAAGAACTCGCAGGTAAGGATGGTAATGTGACCAAAGTACCTGCTGATGATGTTCTGCATCTGTTCCGCTTAGGATGATTTCCTTTTTTTCACTGAGGAAACGCAATAACAAGTCGGCCCAGTTGGAATAAGACGAACCGTAATCGGCCATATGGGGATAAACCATTTGCAGCATCTGTTCGGCATGTTGACTGTATTTCGAATGACCCGAGTATTCTCCCAGCGAATACAAAGCCTGCGCCATTACCGAATTGGAGGCGGGAATTACGTTATCGGTAATTTCAGTTTTCCGGGCAATCAATTGTTCAACATCTACCGACGTAAAATAAAACAAAGGCGAATCCGGATCACTAAATTTTTCAATTACATAATCTGCCCTTCGTATCCCCTGCTGCAGCCAGAATTCGTCCGAACTGATTTCGAAAAGCTGTATAAAGGCATCCAGTACAAATGCATGGTCTTCCAAAAATCCATTCACATAAACCTGTTCTCCGTGAAGAATATGATACAAACCACCATCGCCTCGCAAAAATTCACGAAGAATAAAATGTCCCAATTTCAAGGCACGCTCACGGTACACTTGTTTCCCTGTGCAACGAAAGGCATCCGCATAACTGCGAATCATTAAGGCATTCCAGGAGCATATTTTTTTATTGTCTAAAAAGGGACGTTCACGTTTATTCCTTGCTTCCATTAAAAGCAGATGTGCATGTGATTTTTTTTCCTGCAATTCATCTACACTCATTTTATGTTGATGAGCAAAGGCTTCATCCTTTTCCCTTCGTAATAAAATATATTTTCCATCTTCCCACTCACCGAGATAATTCACCTGATAATAGGCAGCGAACCAATCGTAATCTTCTTTTAACACCGATTGAAGTTCGGTTTTTGTCCACACATAAAAACTCCCCTCCTCCCCTTCACTGTCGGCATCCAGTGCCGAATAAAATCCATGCTCGGCCGAACCAAATTCACGTTCACAAAACTGAAGACTACGCTCTACCATTTCGAGATAGAGATGATCCTTTTTATACCGGTAAGCTTCAGCATAAAGCGAAATGATTTGCGCATTATCGTACAACATTTTTTCAAAATGCGGCACTTTCCAAATGAGATCAACCGAGTATCTTGTTATACCGCCACCGAGCTGATCATAAATTCCTCCTAATGCAATCTTATCGAGAGTGAGCAATACATGCTTCAACACCAGGTCATCCTTTTTCTCAATGGCATAGTGGAGAAGAAACAAATAATTATTCGGCAAAGGAAATTTCGGTGCGCGATTGGGTCCACCCTCCTGCATATCGAACGATCGTTTCCATTTTTCTACCAAATGCAAAAGATGTTGATTTTCGAATTCAATTTCTTTTTCCGGTTTTTCTACCAGATCACTCAATTGAACGCCCTGTGTTAATCGCTCTGCATAATCCAATACCTTTTCCGGTTCATCTTTCCAGATGGCATGCAAGTGATATAAAATTTTCATCCATTGCGCCGTTGGAAAATAGGTTCCGCCGTAAACGGGACGACCATCCGGCAATACAAAACAATTCAGCGGCCAACCTCCTTGTCCACTCATTAATTGCACCGCATTCATGTAAACCTGATCGAGGTCCGGCCGTTCTTCGCGATCTACTTTTACGCATACAAAATACCGGTTCATCACTGAAGCTGCATCGTTATTGCTAAAGGTTTCATGTTCCATTACGTGACACCAATGGCAAGAGGAATAACCAATACTGATGAGCATTAATTTTCCTTCCGATTTCGCTTTTTCAAATGCCTCTTCGCCCCAAGGGAACCAGTCGACCGGGTTCTCTGCGTGTTGTTGCAAATAAGGACTTTTCTCCTTGGCGAGCCGGTTACTCATCCTAATCGTTTTTAAGATCTTTCATATCGACCTGTTGTTTAAACTCCACGTCGAATTTTTTCCCGAAAATAAAAACTCTGCCTTTAATCCATCCTTTTACACCAACGTTCACCTTACCGGTGATGGCCATTGAAATTCCGGAAGCAAGAGCCGCTTTTCCGATCGCTTTGGGATCCGCTTCGATGATTACATCATATACACTTTCATTCTTTTTTTTCAGAATGACTTTCTGCTTCAATTTCGCTTTTCCGGCATCAACTCCACCTATGGTTAAAGCAAGATCCGATTTCACAACTTTAATTTTATAATTGTTCGGATTGTTTAAGGTCACCCCCAGGGTGATGCGCAATTCATCTTTAGAAACCTTATTAAAATTTACACGCTGTACATTTTTGAATTCAACATCTTCATAGCTCATGCAAGCTTGTAATAAAAAGAAGGCTGCTCCGACAAGAAGCAGCCTGAATGAAAATACAGATCTCATGTTATTGCTTATTGAGTTCTGCAAAATTACGGAAGAAGAGCGGAATGGTTTCAATTCCCTTCATGTAATTAAATACGCCATAATGTTCATTCGGTGAGTGAATCGCGTCGCTATCGAGACCAAAGCCAAATAGTACGGAGTCGAGACCCAATTCTTTTTTAAACAAGGCTACAATCGGAATACTTCCGCCGCCTCGTGTAGGAACCGGTTTTTTACCAAAAGTTTCTTCCATTGCTGTAGCTGCTGCCTGATATGCAGGAGAAGCGGTTGACACTACAACAGGTTCACCACCGTGGTGAGGACGAACTTCTACTTTTACACTTTTCGGTGCAATTTTTTCGAAATGATCCTTAAATAATTTCGTGATCGTTTGCGAATCCTGATTAGGGACCAAACGCATGGATATTTTTGCAAAGGCCTTAGAAGGAAGAACAGTTTTTGCACCTTCACCAATGTATCCACCCCAAATTCCATTTACATCGAGGGTAGGACGAATACCGGTGCGTTCTAATGTGGTGTAACTCTTTTCACCATGCACATCATCAATATCCAAATCCTTTTTATAAGCTTCCAGACTAAATGGCGCTTTGTTCATTTCGTTACGCTCATCTGCACTTAATTCTACCACCTGATCATAAAATCCGGGAATGGTAATGTGATTATTTTCATCGTGCAGGGAGGCAATCATTTTTGCAAGAATATTAATCGGATTTGCAACTGCACCTCCGTAAACTCCACTATGCAAATCGCGGTTTGGACCCGTAACTTCTACTTCCAGATAACTTAATCCGCGCAATCCGGTATCGATAGAAGGAATATCGTTTGCAATCATGGCTGTATCTGAAATCAGAATCACATCTGCCTTTAAACGATCTTTATTTGCTTTAACAAAGGGACCCAAATTATCAGAACCAATTTCTTCTTCACCTTCAATCATGAATTTCACGTTACACGCTAATGTTCCGGTGCGCATCATGGTTTCGAATGCTTTTACATGCATATACACCTGCCCTTTATCATCGCAAGCACCGCGTGCATAAATTTTACCATCTTTCACCACCGGTTCAAAAGGAGGAGAAGTCCACAATTCATACGGATCAGCAGGCTGCACGTCATAGTGACCATACACCAGAACAGTTGGCAATTTCGGATCCACCATTTTCTCGCCGTATACAATCGGATTACCATTGGTTGGACATAATTCCACTTTCTCTGCACCGGCTTCCAATAAACGCGCCTTGATGGTTTCTGCTGTACGGATTACATCATTTTTAAATTTTGGATCTGCGCTTACAGAAGGAATGCGTAATAAATCAAGCAGCTCGTTAATGAAACGCTCCTGATTGGCATCGATGTATGATTTTATTGTGCTCATTGTAAAAGTATTTGCGGCAAATATAACAGTATTCGAGCAGCAACAAACGAAATATGCAGAAGGATCAGCAAAACCATTGATTTCCCAATGAAAAATTACCGTCTGATTTCTTCCCTTCAATGGGAATGCAACCAATTGCTCCTAATGGCCGTCGTAAGAATGTAAAATGCTTATTTTTAAGTCACTATTGCAATACCTATGAAACTACACGGAATTACGATCGCATTTCTCCTGATTTTCTCACACTCAGTGCTTAAGGCACAGGAAAACCAACAACTCAACATTATTCAGAATAAGGGTCAGTGGGACCAAAAGGCGAAGTACAAAGCCGATATTCCCGGTGGATATGCCTGGCTGGAGAAAAATGCGATTACCTATCAGTTTCGCCACGGCGAGGATATGGAATTGCTCCACCAGAAGCATCATGGCAAAATGAAGGATAAAGAATTAACGATTCGTAATCACGTTTACTCACAGCAATTTATTGGCGTAAACGAAAAATCAACGGTACGTCATCAAAAAACGCAGTCTTTTTACCACAATTATTTTTTAGGCAACGATCCTTCCAAATGGGCAAGTTTTGTTCCTGTTTCTTACGAAGTGATTTACGACAATTTTTATCCGGGAATTGATTTGAAAGTCTACAGCAAAAACGGAATGTTTAAATACGACTTTATCGTAGCACCCCATTCAGATCCCACGCAAATCCGCTGGAATTATTCCGGCATTGAGCCTGAATTAAAAAATGATCGTCTGATTTTCGCCTCCAATGCAGGAGAAATTTCAGAATTCATTCCGGAAGCGTATCAAATCGTTAACGGTGTAAAAAAGAATGTTGCGTGTAAATATAAACTGAAGGATGGCGTAGTGTCATTTCAGCTAGGAAAAAGCTATGATTCACGCTATGAATTAATCATCGATCCCACCCTGATATTTTCAACCTTTACCGGAAGCACGGCCGACAACTGGGGTTATTCTGCTACTTACGACAACAACGGAAATATGTATGTTGGGGGTGTTGTTTTTGGCAATGGATATCCCACTACCGCAGGTGCTTTCGATAATACATTTGCAAATGGTACAGGTGTGGTAATTGATATGGGGATTTCTAAATTTTCCGCTAACGGATCCAGTTTATTGTATTCCACTTACATCGGCGGATCCGGATCAGATGCTCCGCATTCTCTTATCGTAAACAACAATGGAGAATTAATTATCTCGGGAACTACTTCATCCACTAATTATCCCGTTACTGCAGGTTGTTACGATAATTCATTCAATGGCGGAAGTTATGTAAGCATCGACGCGTATATCGATTACAATGGCGGTTCGGATATTGTGTTGACCAAACTTAATTCAAGCGGAAGTGCATTGATCGGATCCACTTACCTCGGAGGAAGTGGTAATGACGGAATCAATGATGTAGCTACTTTATTTTACAACTATGGCGATACCAACCGCGGTGAAGTGGTGATTGATGATAATGGAGATATCTATATTACATCCTGTACACAATCGTCCAACTTCCCCACTACACCGGGTAGTTTATCGCAAACCAAACAAGGAACACAAGATGCAGTAGTTGTGCATATGGATCCATTGTTAACCACTCTGGTTTGGGGGACATTTGTTGGAGGAACAGGTAATGAAGCAGGTTATGGAATTAAAGTAGGCAGCAATGGAAATGTGTATGTGAGCGGAGGAACAACCAGCTCTAATTTTCCGGTAACTGCAGGTACTTTACAAACCAATTACCAGGGAGGAAGTGCCGACGGATTTATTATTTCATTGAGTAATACGAATGGAAGTCAGGTAGCCGGAACCTATTTAGGAACGAATGCCTACGACCAAACTTACTTTATTGAACTCGATGCAGATAATGATGTGTATGTAATTGGACAAACCACGGGTGTATATCCGGTATTTAACGCAGCGTTTAGTCACCCGAATTCACCACAATTCATTCAGAAAACCAACAGCACACTTAACGCGAGTATTTATTCCACCGTATTTGGATCTGGAGCACATAATGATATTGATATTTCTCCAACTGCGTTTTTGGTGGACAATTGCGAAAATGTATATGTCAGCGGCTGGGGAGGATCTACGAATAATCAGGGAACAACCAACGGATTACCTGTAACAACGGATGCGTATGATGCCACTACCGATGGAAGTGATTTTTACTTTTTCGTGATGGAACGCAATGCAGGTTCTCAACTATACGGATCGTATTTTGGAGGAAACAGTTTTGTTGGAGAACATGTGGATGGAGGAACAAGTCGCTTCGATAAAAACGGAACCATTTATCAAGCCGTTTGTGCGGCCTGCGGAAATACGAGTTTCCCTACCACACCGGGAGTATGGTCAACCACCAACAATTCCAGCAACTGTAATCTTGCAGGATTAAAAATGGAATTTGTATACACCGGAATTGTGGCTGATGCCAATGCTGCACCCAACATTATCGCTTGCGATCCACCATTCCTGGTGAATTTTACCGGATCAAGTTCTGCCGTAGATCACATTTGGGATTTTGGCGACGGAACCGGAAATTCAACACAACAAAATCCGAGTTACGTATTTACCGATACCGGCCATTTTACCATTACCTATATTGCAATCGATTCATCAACTTGTAATATTGCCGACACTGTATTTTTGAGCGTTGACATTTTACAAAGCGAAACCTTCAGTGCAGAAATTAATATTCCTCCGTTCGATCCTTGTCAGGGAAATAACCTAACTGTAGATTTAGTTTTCACCGGTAGCGGTGCCGATTCATTATCCTGGAACATGGGTGATGGTACCATTTACACCAACGATACTACTGTAACACATACCTATAACGGACAAGGAACTTACATCATCACACTCACTGCTTACGATTTTACCTGTAACAGGGTAGAAACCATTAGCGATACCGTTTCCTATACCGCAACGGCTGTGGTTGCCAATGCAAATGCATCACCCAATGTGATTGCCTGCGATCCGCCATACACTGTAAACTTTAGCAGTGGTTCATCAGCGCCTCAACATTTGTGGTATTTCGATGATCCATTAAATTCAACATCAACACAAGCGAATCCCAGTTTCACTTTTGTAGACACCGGATCGTACAACATCATGTATATTGCGATCGACTCCAGCTCATGCAACATTGCCGACACTGCATATTTATCGGTAGTTATTTTGCAACCCAAAGAGTTTTCTGCATCATTAAGCAGTTTCCCTCCACAACCATGTTCCGATAGTGTGGTAGTAGATATCCACTTCACCGGAACCGGTGCCGACACCTTGATTTGGGACATGGGTAACGGAACTCAATTTTTAAACGACACTTCCATTCATTATGTCTACACTGTACCCGGAGTATACACCATCAGTTTAACAGCCATTGATGCCGTTTGCGATAAAACAGAAACCATTACACAAACAGTGGTTGTAGAAGGATCCACCGTACAGGGAATTGTTCAGGTGCCCAATGTATTTTCACCCAATGGTGATGCGGATAATCCGGAATTCATTGCCTTCTATTCTAATTATCCAGGTGCGGATATTTTGGAATCGATGGATCAGTACCATGTGGAAATCTACAACCGCTGGGGTAAAAAAGTGTTTGAATCGGAAAGCGGTAAAGAAAAATGGGATGGTAAATTCAAAGGAAAGGATGTAGATGAAGGCGTCTATTTTTACATTCTCACCTACCAACGCCAGTGTTGGGATAAAGAACCGGTAACTGTAAATGGACACGTAACCGTAATCCGGAATAAATAACTTGTTAAGCCTTTCAGCATTTCAAGAAAGGAAGTGATTTTTTTAACTTTCATTAGCAGGATGCAACTTTATTGAGCTATTTTGTGTCCTGCTTGAGAGCTCATCTTATGAAAAAATTGCTTTTTACCTTGCTTTGCCTGTTTTCAGGTCAGGCATTTGGTCAGTTAGTGGTAAACAATACCACCATGACCCCCACTCAATTGGTTCAAAACGTATTAGTTGGAACTGGTGTAACAGTATCTAACGTCACCTTTAACGGTGCACCGGGAAATACGGTAACCACCCAGGCCGGTGAATTTAATGGGGTTAATGCCAATGTTGGACTCACCACGGGTATCATCCTGGCCTCAGGCGATGCCCAAGCTGCTGTTGGACCCAACAACTCCGGTGGATTTTCATTAGGTCCTCCGCAAGGAACTTCAGCAACCGATCCTGATTTGGCAGCCATCACACCGTGGAATATTTACGACCAGGCTGTGTTGGAATTTGACTTCGTCCCCATTGGAGATTCCATTTCTTTCCGTTATGTTTTTGCTTCGGAGGAATATGACGAATATGTATGCGGAACCGTAAATGATGCATTCGGATTTTTTATTTCGGGTCCGGGTATTACAGGTCCATACACCAATAACGCCGCTAACATTGCCGTTGTTCCGGGAACCAATACACCCGTTTCCATTAACACCGTTAATCTTGGAGTAGCTGGAACTAATGGTACCGCTTCCAACTGTGCACTTCTCGACCCCAACTGGGCGTCTTACAATGTTTATTACGCAGGAAGTAATCCGCAAAACAACAACACCAGCGTTCAGTATGATGGTTGGACAACTGTTCTTACTGCGCGTGCTGCGGTGCAATGCGGACAAACCTATCACATTAAACTTGCCATTGCCGATGCAGGAGATGGCGTTTGGGATTCCGGTGTTTTCCTCGAAGGAGGTTCACTTACATCAGTAGGAGTAGATGTAACCGTTGCCACCGTTACCGGTGATTCCACCATCATTGAAGGATGTTCCGATGCAACATTTATTTTTACTCGTCCCGATACCACCGGCGACCTCACCATCAACTTCGATATTTCTGGTA
>JAIBBF010000064.1 GCA_019694795.1 Flavobacteriales bacterium
GTTTTACGCAATTCCTTCTCCAGCAAAAAATCCAGGGCCTTTTTCATGGACTGCTAATATACACATCAAATACGTAAATACGGGCACAATTCCCCGAAACGATGGAGTTCTGGCTGAATGGTGGAAATTCATGATTAACGGTTGTATTGGCTTCTATTTTTATAGTATATTTGCAACATAATTGCAAAAACAGCATTGTTGCATAAACGACACTTATATAACCTTTTGGTCCTTCTGCTTTTCCCGCTAATGGGTTCATCTCAGGATTTTTCCATCATCGGTACGGTGATCGATAAAGAGAGCAAAGAACCTTTACTGGGAGCGGTGGTTTATATCCATGAGTCGGGTCAACATAGCGTGTGCAATGCTAAGGGTGAATTTAAACTGGAACATCTTAAGGCGGGCAAATACCATGTGCATGCCTCGATGTTGAGTTACGAACCCTTTGCAAGAGAAATAGAGGTAAACGGAAACATCACCACGGTGATTGAAATGGAGCCTACTTCCATTGAATTGAAAAATTTTACTTTAGAATCGGATCGGATTAAATCGGAAGCGGTGAAAAGTTCGCAGAATATTGAATCGGCCGACAAAGATTTTATTGAGAAACAAGGTGGCAATACCTTTTCTCAGGCTTTGGAAAAAATTCCGGGCATGAATAGTTTAAATGTAGGCGTTGGAATTGCAAAACCTGTTATCCGGGGAATGAGTTCCAACCGGGTGATGGTAACTGAAAACGGCGTTAAACAGGAAGGTCAGCAATGGGGTGCCGATCATGGATTGGAGCTGGATCAGTTCAATGTTGAACGGGTTGAAATTTTAAAAGGTCCTTCTTCCCTCCTATACGGATCGGATGCTATTGGCGGAGTAATTAATATTCTTCCACCGGCTATCCCACTTCAAGGGAAAATAAATACGGGTTTAAGTTCTTTTTACAGAAGTAATAATAATGCCATTGGTACATCATGGCTGGGAGAAGGCAATTTAAAGGGGAATTTTTTCAGAGTCCGTTTTACCGTTTCGGAATTTGGCGATTATAAAGTGCCGGCGGATAGTTTTATTTATAACACTTATACACTTCCCATTTATAATCATCAATTAAAAAATACAGCCGGTAATGAATTTAATTATTCCATCGGCGGAGGAATGATTCGTAAATGGGGAATGTTTAGAATTAACTATTCGAGGTTTAGTCAACATGCCGGTTTATTTCCCGGAGCTACAGGAAAACCGCGGGCATATAATTTAACCGACGATGGTAATTCAAGGAATATTGATATACCGCGACAAATTAATTTCCACGATAAATTATTGGTAAATCTGAACATTCAAACTAAAAAAGGGTGGATTGAAAATGATTTCGGTTACCAGGTCAACCAACGAACAGAAGAAGCCAATCCGCATGCACATGGCTATTTTCCATTGGAGCAATTCGGAAATATGGCATTGTATTTAAAATTAAATACGATTAGTTTAAATTCAAGATGGCACACTAACCTCAATGAAAAATGGAAATCGGTTGCAGGTATTTCTATGCAACATTTGGTTAACCAGGGCGACGGATTTGAATTTTTAATTCCCGATTATACTTCGTATGGTGCCGGCTTGTATGAGTTTTTGGAATACCGGAAAAATGAAAGCACAACTTTAAATTTTGGAGCGAGGACCGATTATTCGCGGATGGATTTAAATGGTTTTGATGCTCCGGTTTACAATGTCAATTTAGACACGATCGGATATACACACCGGAGTCCGAAAATGGTACGCGATTTTTTTAATTGGAGTGCGGCCACAGGAATTTCGCTGGAACCTTCGCACGAATGGAATATTAAATTAAATCTGGGACGAAGTTTCCGTTACCCTAACGCAGCTGAATTGGCAGGAAACGGAATTCATCATGGAACTTTTCGTCACGAAATGGGCGATTCAACTTTAAATTCTGAAATCGGTTATCAATTGGATTTGGGTTTTATCCATCACGACAAAAATTATATTTTAAAACTGACTCCCTTTTATAATTACTTCTCCAACTATATTTATTTGCGTCCCTCCGGCCTGTTCTCACCACTACCCGATGCCGGACAAATCTATCAATACACGCAAGCCTCGGTGATTTATACGGGTGCCGAATTTTATGCCGAGTATCACCTGGTGAAAGAATTGCACATTGAATTTTCGGCCGAATATGTATTTACCTACAATATCGACAACGGATTGTCCTTACCCTTTACTCCACCCGGAAGTGTTTTCTTATCTCCTGAATACCGTCGTGAATTAAAAAAACACAAAAACATCAGCTGGTTTGCATCGCTGGAGGGTAAATATTTTTTAGCACAGAACAGAACCGACCGCAATGAAAATTCCACTCCCGGTTACTTTTTAATTGGTGCTTCGGCAGGCTTTGAAATGGAATTTAAAAAATGGAAATGCGAGCTGTTTGTCAGAGGTAACAATTTAACCAATGAATACTATTTGAATCATCTCAGTCGTTATAGAATACTGAATCTCCCGGAACAAGGAAGAAATTTCTCCATCGTTCTTCGGATACCTTTGGAAATAAGCACGGTAAAAGAATAGAATTTGTAAATTATTATTTTTGCAACACTGTTGCATTTGTTAAATGAAAATATATATTTGAAATAAAAAAATCGTATGCGCAAACTAGTTCTACCCCTATTGGTCTCGGTTGCATTATTTTCCTGTAAAAAGGAAGATCCCGATACTCAGAAACCTGTAATTTCAAGTGTTTCCGTAAATGGTTTAAGTACAGCTTCACTTTCGGTTAGTGCGGGTTCATCCTTGAGTTTCGAGATTGGACTGAGCGATAATATTGAGTTGAAGCAGGTAAAAATTGATATTCACGATGCATTCGACGGACATCACCATGCGATGAACATCCCTTTCTCTTCGCAAACGATTTATAATATCTCAGGAACCTCACTGAATTTCACCACGGTGATTAATGTTCCTTCAGATGCAGCGGCGGGTCCTTACCACATTGAAATTTATTGCATCGACGGCAGCGGAAATGAAGCGATTTCGGTTGAACGAGAATTAAGCATCACGCAAAGTGGACAAGCTGTAATTAACGTTACCAGTCCCGATTTAAGCGCTGAAGTGGATGTTATTCCCGGCGACACCATACATCTTGCAGGTACGGTTACGGATGACATTGATATTGCCACTATTGATATTCATCTGGAAAATGAAGATTTGGGAAGCATTGTATTCGATCAAACCTTCACTTTAAGCGGAAGCACGGATACCTTATGGAATTTTTCTGAAGTGGAAAATCAGGGTTATTTCATCATTCTTCCGGCGGGAGTTACGGGTCACCACCACCTCCGAATTGCCGTTACCGACTCAGATAATAACATGACTGTGGTTGAACAACATGTCCATGTTTACTAAGAACTAACACTTTCTTTTCTAAAGCCCTTTCCTGCGAGAGGGCTTTTTTAATGATTGCGCTGTTTTATTACATTTGCATGAATTATTTAAGCCATGCAAACCGCAGAACGTGTATCCGATATTGATAAGTCCGACAACTTCGTTTATCAGAGAAGTCGATTAGCCTATTTAGAAGCTGAAAAACTGATTTCGGGAAAGGTTCTTGAAGTGGGCAGTGGAATGGGATATGGAATGGAAATTCTTTCGCCAAAAGCTGCTGAGTATGTTATGCTGGATAAATTTCAGTTCGATTTAAGCCGAATTAAAAATCCGGAAAAGGTAAAATTCATCCAATGCAATGTTCCTCCTTTTACGGGAATTGCAGATAATACCTTCGATTTTGTTGTCACCTTTCAGGTGATAGAACACATTAAACCGGATGCTGAATTTGTAAAGGAAATTCACCGCGTTTTAAAGCCCGGCGGTAAGTTGATTGTTACTACTCCAAATATTAAAATGAGCTTATCCAGAAACCCCTGGCACATTCGTGAATACCGTGTGGAACAGCTTCGGGATTTGCTTAAAAAATCATTTGCTACTGTTGCAACCAATGGTGTTTTTGGAGGAAAGGCTGCTATGGATTACTACGAAAAAAACAGAGCAAGCGTAAATAAAATTATGCGCTTCGATATTTTTAAAATGCAATGGTGGTTGCCTCGTCAGATTTTACAAATTCCTTACGATTACATGAACAGAAAAAATCGTAAAAAACTTTTGGCACAAAATGATTCACTGACTTCCGCCTTAACTACTAACGATTTTTATGTAGCAGAGGCCAACGATCAATGCCTCGATTTGTTTTACATCGCTACCAAGTAGAATTTACTTGCCGTATTTTTGTCCAATCTGAAACTTCCCTCCTATTCCTGAAAAGTAAAAAGGAGTTTTACTTTCGCAACCCTTTGCTGTTTTTACTCTCCAGTTTTCTGCCTGGTAAAAAGATTTGTGACAGTATTCGAGTCGCCATGGCACTTCGTTATTTCCGGAATACAACACCATTCCATCTACGTGATGCGGAATATTACGCAGTGTAATTTGTTCAGCACCTGCAGCTGCCATAATTAAGGGAAAATCTTTGTAGGATAACTGTGCAAACAAACCGTCGATCGTTGCAATTCCGGTATGATTTAAATAAATCCCGGCTATTTTTGGAGCATGTTCTAAATGGAAATTCTCTGCGGTAAACATGCGTACGGTGGTACTGTTTAAACGATCGAAATAAACACTGTAATTGGCTTCATTGCTGCCTTCGGAAATCACATCGCGCAATACAACGCCACCGGATCCTAAAATTTTAAATGAAGATTCGGTTGTTTTGGTCGCATATACTCTGCACATTTCAATCACCGAGTGATTCGATTGACTATTATTTGTATTTCCTCCCCAATCGTTCCCGCATCGTAATACGAAGGCATCTTTTTTGGGATTGGTAACACTGCAGTGACGGATGGAAGTGCTTAATCCAAACTGAACATCGATGGCGGCATCTTCGGGTGCGGTAAAATTGCAGTTTTCGATGGCAGAACCATAACTGGCTCCAAGGTTAATGGCTGTTTTACCTCCCTGAAATGAAAAATCCCGAATTAAAAAACGGGTGCTCATCATTTTGTCCAAAGCTTCTTTTTGGTCGGCGGGTATGCGACGAAAAATATCATTTCCACTTTTGCCTGTGATGGAGCATCCATTTCCGTTTAAAATAATAATCCGGCGACCTGCCTTTGAATATCGTGGCAATTCAATCGGTGAATCCAAAAGGTAGTTTTTTGTCCCGCTAAACTCCACCGTTCCGTGTCCCAATGAATCGATATAATTCATGGCACGCTGAATGGATGGTGCATCATCTTTTCCGTCTTTCGGACGATAAAAGTCTTCTACCTTAATCTGCGCTCTTGCGATTTGTATCAGCAACAAAAAGCAAAGTGACAATATTTGTTTTTTCATTAGAAAAAGGTCAAAGTCCGAGTTGATCCAAATGATCCAGTGCCTTGGCAGAAAGTTCAAATGCGGGATCAATTTCAAGTGCTTTTTTATAATCGAGACGCGCCTTTTTAAACTCTCTCAGCGATTCGTAGGCGAGTCCACGGTTATGATAAGCATCGATGTACTTCGGATTAATTTCAAGTGCCTTATCGAACATGGAAATGGCCGATCTGAAATCCTGATAAACCACCAGGAACACATAACCTTTATTGTACCACGCTAATTCGAAATTGGGTTTTATTTCGATCATTTCATCGTAGAGCTTCAGGGCCTCTTCGGGCATTTCGTGCGATTGACAAAAGATGGCTTTGTTATAGAGCGCTTCGAGACTTGTAGGACGCAGACGAATAGCGGTATTATAATAATCGAGCGCCAGTTTGCTATGTGCGTTGGCATACAAAATTCCTAAACGGATATATGCTTCGTAATAATCGGGATTTTGTTCGGTGGCAGTTTGAAATGATGATGCAGCGAGGGCGGTATCACCTGTTTCCTCATAGATTTCACCTTTCATGAAATAGGCTTCAGACTGGGCAGGCGAAATTTTGAGTGAAGCATTGATGTGCTCCATCGCATTTTTCCAGTTTTTCAGATACATGTATATCCGTCCGATTTTTAATTCAGCCTCCCAGTAATCGGGTTTAAATTTCAAGGCTTTGTTGTACTGTTCAAGCGCCAGTTCTGGTTTAATCTGCGCGAAATAAATTTCTCCTTTTGTGAAATAGAAGGTGGGAATTGTTGAATCGATGCTAATGCAGCGGTCCACATCTAAAATTGCTTTTTCCAATTCCCCCAGTCGGTAATAAGCATAGGCACGTTCGTGATAGTGATTGGGATTTTTAGGATCTTTTGCAATGCGTTGATTGAGCTCTTCAATCACTTTCTCATTTTCATCAAGCGTATCTGCAACGGCTGTTGAATCATTTTTTCCGGATTCAGCGTTCGACTCCCCTCCTCCGCAGGACTGGGAAAATATCCCAATCGCAAATACAAGTGCAAAAAATAATGTTCCCTTTTTCATAGTTCGAAAATAACCCTTTTTCCAATTTGCACTTCCTCTCTCAACTTAAAATATAAAATGAATTTATAGTTGGGTAGGTTTTAATGTGTAAACGGAAAGAATGGAATTATTGCAACAATGGAAGTTTTCCTAATTATCGCATGGTTTTCCCTATTAATCTCTCCAAATAAAAAAGCGCAAGATTCGGGAGGTAGTTCCAAATCTTGCGCCTTATCCTGACCGGAAGATGACTAATTCGTTGGTCCAAACCCTTATTTAAGGACCAGGAATCAGGATGTCATCATCGATCTAACCCTAAAGTTGCATCCGGATCCGAACATCATGGCGTGATTGATGAATCCTTCTGCGGGAGTAGGAATATGTTCAACAAGCTCCGGGAAGACAATCTCCAGTTAAAGAACTGTTGAAATGCATTCCAAAACTACCCTGTTGGAGCAGTCCGGCGTTTGTTTCGATCGTATGAACAAATCCATGCCGGATGATTTTCTTCGCTCGCTTCCTGACCGGGATTCCGGCGATTTTTTTCTGTCCGACAAAGAACCGTAGTACTTCACTAGTAGATTGCCTGTAATAGCTCTTTACTGGTGACTTTCTACTATTCGTTTTTAGTTTTCTTTACTTAATGCTTCGCGGATTTTAGTTTCCAGTTCCTCGAATAATTCAGGATTATCGGAGAGTAGTTGTTTAACTGCATCACGACCCTGACCTAATTTGGTATCTCCGTAACTAAACCAGCTTCCGCTTTTCTTGATGATTTCTTTTTCAACTCCCATATCAATCACCTCACCGATTTTGGAAATTCCTTCGCCATACATGATATCGAATTCAGCCGTACGGAAAGGTGGTGCAACTTTGTTTTTTACCACTTTAACGCGGGCTCTGTTACCCAGAATGCTGTCGGCCTCTTTAATCTGACCAATACGACGAATATCTAATCGCATTGAAGCATAAAACTTAAGCGCATTACCACCGGTAGTCGTTTCCGGATTTCCGAACATCACACCGATTTTTTCACGGAGCTGGTTAATGAAAATGCAGCAACATCCCGCTTTATTAATGGAAGCCGTGAGTTTACGGAGAGCTTTCGACATTAAACGAGCCTGTAATCCCATTTGTGAATCACCCATCTCTCCTTCGATTTCAGCTTTTGGAGTTAATGCAGCTACGGAGTCGATGACAATTAAATCAATAGCACCTGAACGAATTAAGTTATCTGCAATTTCCAATGCTTGCTCTCCATTATCAGGTTGTGAGATCAAAAGATTTTCAATGTCCACACCCAGTTTTTTCGCATAAAACTGATCAAATGCATGCTCAGCATCCACAATGGCCGCAATACCACCTTGCTTCTGAACTTGTGCAATTGCATGGATGGCCAAGGTTGTTTTACCTGATGACTCCGGACCATATATTTCTACAATTCTACCTTTTGGATAACCACCAACACCTAAAGCAATATCCAACGAAAGCGATCCACTCGGAATAACTTCCACCTGCTCCACTGCTCCGGAACCTAATTTCATAATGGAACCTTTACCAAAGGTTTTTTCCAATTTATCAATGGTCATTTGAAGCGCCTTGAGCTTCTCTTTGTTGTTTACTTCTGTTGACATAGGGTTAGTTTTAAGGGTTAGATCTTTTTTCATTGTATGGTACAAATTTCAAAAGGCAGAACGCAATGAATCTGCGCTTTGAAAAATTATTTTAATAAATCGAAAATTTGTTGACTATGCTCTTTGGTTTTTACTTTAGATATAACGTGTTCAATCTTTCCTTGTTCATCAATCACAAAGGTGGTGCGGAGAATTCCGTCGAATTTTTTACCCATAAATACTTTGGGTCCCCACACTCCATAAGCCTGAATCAGTTTTTTTTCGGTGTCGGCAATTAATGGGAACGGTAATTCATGCTTTTCTGCAAAACGATCATGTAGTTTTTCAGTATCGGCACTTACGCCTACCAGGACCATTTTCTTCTTTTTAAATACAGCATAATGATCACGAAGGTCACAGGCCTCAGCTGTACAACCAGGGGTTAAATCCTTGGGATAAAAAAACAAAACGACCTTTTGTCCTTTCAAATCTTTAAGCTTAACCGTTTGACCCTTTGCATCTTTAAACGAAAACTCCGGGGCCTTATCTCCAACTTCTAACATATTTAATCCTGATTGATTTCTCGACAAAACACTGATTGATTTTCTGTCAAAATTGACTTAGGCAAATAACCAAAAGATTTAGATCAAACACAATAGTTAGGCTTAAAAAAAATAAAAAAATATTTTAATTATTTGTTTTTCAGTGATTTAAAAAGCTAACAAAATACTTTTAATATTAAGATTCGATGCGGTCAGGCATATTTTAATGTATATTTGAACTCTTAAAAACTCGTCAAAAATGCCCTCATTCGATATTGTTTCAAAAGTTGACCTTCAAACATTGGATAATGCCATAAACGCAGCTATCCGTGAAATTCAGACCCGTTTTGATTTTAGAGATTCAAAAACTACGATTGAACTTGATAAAAAGGCTTATTCCGTAAATGTTTTAACGGAAAATGAAATGCGAATGGATGCCGTTGAAAAGATCTTAATCGGCCGGTTTGTAAAACAAAATCTAGATCCCTCCGCCCTGGATTTTGGGAAGGATCGTTATGCATCCGGTAATATGTTAAGAAAGGATATTAAGATCAAACAAGGAGTGGATAAGGAATCTGCCAAAAAAATCGTCAAGCTAATTAAGGATAGCGGATTAAAGGTTCAGGCATCCATTATGGATGATCAGGTTCGGGTTCAGGGGAAAAAAATCGACGATCTTCAGCAAGTGATTGCTTATTGCCGCACGGCTGATGTGGGACTCCCCTTGCAATACGTAAATATGAAAGCTTAATTCTTTTTAAGCAGTAAAGACTCTTTTTCGTCTTCCGATTTCAATTCAAGTGAAGCTTCGCTGCATTGAACCATTTTCCAGATTTTGGTATAGGTCATTTGAATTTTAATCAATTTGGCTTTTTCGTCGTACGACCATTTACCAATGAAATAGTGATTAATCATACACTGCTCATAGGTTCCATCCGGATGAAAGCTAATGAAGTCGTTCGGCTTAGGAAAAATTTTGAGTTTGTTTTTTTGTTGTTCCTGAATTTTCCAGGTCTTACACATCATCTTCTTTTCACCAGATAGAATGATATCTGTTTTAATATCGATATCAGGAACAAATTGAATTTCTTCCGATCCTGCTTTTAAAGCTAATTTCGATCCTGTTGATTCGAGAACATCATAGATAGATGATTTGCCTGAAGAAAATTTAATAAAGACCTGTTTGGCATTTTTATCGAAACTCCAGGTACCATTTTCCCAGATTCCAGCCACCGCGCACTCGAATGTACCACCCGGACGAAACCAGTAAAAATCGCTCTCTGCAATTTTGATGTCTGTCCCCGATTTAAATTTTGAGATTTTCCAGCGTTTACCCGAGATATAATCCGACCCGTTTATTTTCTGTGAACTTTGTTTATCCTGCGCATTCAGGGAATTGAATCCTAAACCGAGGACAATAAAAAAAACAAGAAATGATTTCATGGTCGACAACATTAAATTAAAACTACTCGATCAACTTACATTTTTGGCATTCCGCCAGGCATGTTTTTCATCTGGCGCATCATATTCATCATATTCCGTTTATCACTCATCATGCGCATCATTTTTCGGGTATCTTCAAACTGTTTCATCAGTTTATTTACTTCCTGAATATTGGTTCCGGAACCTTCGGCAATCCGTTTTCTTCTGCTGCCGTTGATTAAATCCGGACTCAATCGTTCTTTCGGAGTCATGGATTGAATAATAGCTTCAATGTGTTTAAATGCATCATCACCAATTTCAACGTCCTTCACCATTTTACCCATACCCGGAATCATACCCATCAGATCTTTCACATTACCCATCTTTTTAATCTGTTGTAATTGCTCATAAAAATCGTTGAAATCAAATTGATTTTTTGCGATTTTCTTTTGAAGCTTACGCGCTTGTTCCTCGTTGTATTGTTCCTGGGCACGTTCAACTAAAGATACAACGTCACCCATTCCCAAAATACGATCCGCCATACGATCAGGATGGAAAACATCAATGGCTTCCATCTTTTCTCCGGTACCGATAAATTTAATCGGCTTTTCCACCACACTTCGAATCGATAAGGCTGCACCACCACGGGTATCACCATCCAATTTCGTTAGTACTACACCATTGAAATCAATCCGCTGATTAAATGCTTTCGCTGTATTGACGGCATCCTGACCCGTCATGGAATCGACTACAAACAGTGTTTCGGAGGGTTGAATTGCTTTTTTAATCGCTTCAATCTCCTTCATCATTTCCTCGTCAACCGCTAAACGACCAGCGGTATCCACAATCACTGTATTGAAACCATTGGAACGGGCATGCACAATGGCCTTCGATGCAATTTTTACAGGATCACTTTCTGCTTTATCAGAAAAAACTTCAATATCGAGTTGCTCACCTAAAACATGCAACTGATCAATCGCAGCGGGACGATAAACGTCGCAAGCAACTAGAAGTGGTTTTCTTCCTCGTTTTGTTTTTAGAAAATGCGCCAGTTTTCCGGAAAAGGTTGTTTTACCCGAACCTTGTAAACCGGACATCAAAATAATGGCTGGACTTCCTGCAAGATTAATTTCCTCTTTTTGTCCACCCATCAACTCCGCTAGTTCATCATGTGTAATTTTAATCAATAACTGACCAGGCGAAACAGAAGTCAGCACATTCTGTCCCATCGCTTTTTCCTTTACGCGTTCCGTAAATTCCTTAGCCGTTTTAAAGTTAACGTCGGCATCCAGCAAAGCCCTTCGCACTTCTTTAAGTGTTTCAGCGACATTGATTTCGGTGATTTTACCCTGACCTTTTAAAACCTTAAACGCCCTGTCGAGCTTATCTGATAAATTTTCAAACATGAATGAAATATTGAACTACAAACTTAAAAAAATTAATGATTGAATTTCGTCGCATTTACAAGGTGATTCATAGAATTTTAGTACCCGTTCTATTGTAAGGGTAGTAGGAATTTTTCCTTTTTTGGGATAATTCTGTTATAAATCTGAACCTCTGTTTTTTTTTGAAAAAAATAGATTAATTTCATAATAAATAAACCTTTTGCTATGAAAAGATTAATACTGCTTGCACTTACAGTACTATCTTCAAATCTACTCTCAGCTCAATTATTGGTTACTCCGGGTGTAGGAGGAGCAGGAATTTCTGGATCTCTGGTTGGACCAGGCCTAACTGTTTCCGGACCCGTAACCATCAATTGTTCTGCTAATGCCTATGGAACATTCAGCAATGGATTAACCACCAATCTGGGCGTTTCCAACGGAATTATCATGACCACCGGAAGCGCAACCACTGCAATTGGTCCGAACAACTCCGGTAGCGATGGAATTTGCAATGGAACATCGGCATCAGACGCTCAATTATTAGCTCTTGATCCATTAGCAGATCAGGACGTTTGTGTGATTGGATTTGATATCATTCCCCAATGTAATCAGTTAACCATCAAATTTGTTTTTGGATCTGAAGAATATCCTGAATGGGTTTCATCCGGTTACAATGATGCATTTGGATTTTTTGTTACTGGTCCAAATCCTGGAGGAGGAAATTATTCTAATTTTAATATTGCCCGATTACCTAATAACTCGATCGTTTCTATTGATAATGTAAATGCAACAACTAATAATACCTATTATGTAAATAATACAGGAGGAACCACCATAGAATACGATGGATTTACAACAGTATTAACTCCAGTATTAAACGTTACACCATGTCAGACTTATCACTTTAAATTAGCCATTGCCGATGCGGGCGACTGCTATTATGATTCCGGTGTTTTCATTGATATTCTTTCCTGTACTAACAATGTTACAGCAACAGCCTCAGCTACCAACCCAAGTTGTGGATTATCCAACGGCTCAGCTACTGTTTCAACCTCAAGTGGTATCGGTCCATTTTCTTATTCATGGAATACTTCACCTGTGCAAACCACACAAACAGCTACTGGTTTAGCACCGGGAACCTATACCGTAACAGTTACAGATTTAGGAGCTCCTTGCGGAACACCAGCTACAGCTTCGGTTACGTTGACAAACACAGGAGGCGGACAACCCACTACTTCTGTTTCTCCAAGTTCAACTACCATTTGTCAAGGAAGTTCAGTTAACCTTACAGCCAGCGGAGCAACAACGTATTCATGGTCTCCCTCTACAGGATTATCTGCAACAACAGGAGCAACGGTTACAGCAACTCCAAGTTCAACTATTACTTATACAGTAACGGGTACAAACTCCTGTGGCAGTGTTACAGCAACCACAACAGTTACTGTAACTCCAACGCCAAATGTAACTGCTACTCCGTCTTCACAATCCATTTGTAGTGGATCGGCTACCAATATTGCATTGAGTGGAACTGTACCGGGTACCACTTATTCCTGGACAGTTACACAATC
>JAIBBF010000065.1 GCA_019694795.1 Flavobacteriales bacterium
ATTCAAGTGTACCGCGTTTTGCATAATCATCCAGAAACGAATGGTATTTTACCCCAATTCCGAATTTCGACATCAGAATAATAAATGCCACGAATCCAACAATGTTTAATCCCCCAACCTTAATTAACAGAAGAATTACAAATTGACCTTTAAAGGTAAAATAGGTAGAAACATCCACCACCGATAACCCGGTTACACAGGTGGCACTTGTGGAGGTAAATAATGCATCAATAAAGGACATTGACCCCGGCTGAGTGGTCATTTCCGGCAACATCAATAATCCCGTTCCTGAAAAAATGATGATTAAAAAAGTGAGCAGGAAAAGTGTGGCCGGGTGCAGTCGTATAAAAGGGATGATTTTATAGGTACGTGTCACCTCAATCATCACTACAAAAAAGAAATAGAGCTGAATAAATACAGTGGAGAATTCTGCGAATCCCGAAAAGCCAATGCTCTCAAAAAAAGTCTGCAGCAACATTCGGCCGGTAATCATGTTGGATACTCCTTCCACAAAAAGCACCATCATCATCAACGCTTCTATCCAGTGATCACGAATGAATTTACCGGGTTCAAAATCGTAAAAAAGCCGAAGAAAAAAATGTGTTACATAAAATGCAAATGAACATTTAAGTAAAACAATACTGAACTCGGAAGTATGTTCATCCTGAGGGTAACCATAATAATACACGAGTGTACTTATGGCACCTAGGGTGACAAAAATATTCAGAAAACGAAAAACAGCTAATACTGTGTTTTTACTATCGTAAATAAACAGATTAACCTTTTCTCTGAATTTTTGCAGTATCCCCATTACACTAAAAACTCTTTAATCGCTTCCTGTATAAGTTGCTCCTTATCGATAGGCACTACTCCTACCCGCTCGCAAACCAATCCGCCTGCCAGATTCGATAATTGTGCTAAAACCCGGATATCACTTTCCCTGGCTAAACACAAAGCCGCTACAGCAATAACCGTATCTCCCGCACCGGATACATCCGCAATATTTCTAACATGCGCAGGAAAAAATAATTCTTGCACATCTTTTTTTATCATAACACCCATTTCACTTAAAGTGATCAGGGAAATTTCAGGATGCAATTGTTTTTCAAGTTCCTTTACGGCAAAAGAAAGTTGCTCCTTATTTGATTTATCAATTTCAATCTTTAATCCTTCCCTTAACTCTTTCAGGTTTGGTTTAAAGAGGGTGACGTTTTTATAACTGAAAAAATTATTTTTTTTGGGGTCGACACAGGTTGCTATTTTTTCCTGATTAAAAAAAGCAATTAGCGTTTCAATCACCCGGTGAGTTAAAACTCCTTTATTGTAATCTTCGAATACTACTACTTTAGGTTTAACCTGAGAAGTAAGTGATTTTACGGATTGAATAAAGCGGTTTTCCTCATCGGAATTTAAGTCATCCGTTTGCTCTTCATCCACCCGCATCATTTGTTGCGATTGCGAAATAACACGCGTTTTAACAGTGGTAATTCTTCCCTCAGATGAAATAATTCCATGCGCCGATAGTCCCCAACCGCGGACTAATGCTTCCAATTCTTCACCTTTTCGATCTGCACCTACCACCGAGCAGATATAAGGTTTAGCTCCCAGCGCTAATAGATTTAAGGCAACATTCGCAGCTCCACCCAGGCGATCTTCTTTTCGGGTAACATTGATTACAGGTACAGGCGCTTCAGGCGAAATGCGTTCAACTTTTCCCCACAAATAGGCATCGATCATTACATCTCCAATCACCAATACCGGTGTATCGGAAAACGACTTAATGAAAGCGCTGATGTCCATATTCATTTTAAAAGTGCCAGTGTATTTTTTAACCGCTTCATGGCTTCAGTAATCAGATCTTCGGATGTAGCATATGAAATACGAATACAATTCGGCTCACCAAAAGCATCACCTGTGACAAGGGCTATTTGACCGTGCTCGAGTAAGAAGAGACAAAGGTCATCGGCATTATTTATTTTCTGACCATTATACGATTTTCCATAGTACGAATGAACTTCAGGAAAGACATAAAATGCTCCCTGAGGAATGTTAGTTCTGATTCCCGGAATATCTTTTAAGAGCGATAAAATCAAATCGCGGCGTTTCAAAAATGCTTCACGCATCGGCAGCGTTAATTTTGGATCCGCCAGCATTGCGGCCTTCGCTGCTTTTTGTGCAATGGAGCAGGTACCTGAAGTGATTTGTCCCTGCATTTTATTACAAGCATCCGCAATAGTTTTGGAAGCACCGATAAAACCAATTCTCCAGCCCGTCATGGCAAATCCTTTGGAGACACCATTTACGGTTATGACTCTGTCCTTAATCGATTCAAAGGCTGCCAGACTTTCATGTTTGCCCATAAAGTTGATGTGCTCGTAAATTTCATCGGCAATGACATGCAATCCCGGATTTTTTTCCATCACCCGTGCAATACCGGCCAGTTCTTCTTTGGTGTAAACCGAACCTGTGGGATTACATGGTGTGGAGAAAATCATGAGTTTGGTTTTAGCGTTTACCGCTTTCTCCAATTGTTCCTCTGTAATTTTAAAATCGCTTTCGAGTGACGTTTTTATAAATACACATTTTCCTTCGGCCAGTTTCACCATTTCTTCATAAGAAACCCAAAATGGTGTTGGAATAATGACTTCATCTCCGGGATTCACCAAACTCATCACCACATTGGCAATGCTTTGCTTGGCACCGGTGGAGACAATAATTTGTTCCGGCGAATAATTCAATTGATTATCCCGCTTAAACTTTTCAGAAATCGCTTCACGCAAATCCTGATAACCATTCACCGGGGTGTACTTGGTGAAATTATCCTGAATAGCTTTTACAGCAGCTTCTTTAATAAAGTCTGGCGTATTAAAATCGGGTTCGCCTAGGCTGAGATTGATGATGTTCATCCCTTTGGCGCTGAGCTCGCGGCTCTTTCTTGCCATAGCTAAAGTGGCAGATTCGGTCAGGTTGTTGATCCGATCGGAAAGATGGTTCATAGTCTGGTATTCGATACAAATATAAAGTTTTGACCGCTCCACAAGGAAATAAAGTCGGAATATTCGTCCAATATCCAATCATCCCGATTAGTGTCCACTGGTGTAGTATTCCCCTAATTTGCTTTTTTTGCCCGTATTTTTGATTAGTCAAATTCTATCTATGAAAAAACAAGTGTTGAGTTTGTTCCTTGCCGGCGCACTGCTTCCGGCCATGGCACAACAATCGCAGAAGATCAAGTTTACCGAGTATGATCTTCCTAACGGACTTCATGTAATTCTCCATGAAGATCACAGTACCCCTATTGTAGCGGTTTCTGTATTGTATCACGTGGGATCTAAAAATGAGGACCCGAAACGTACTGGTTTTGCTCACTTTTTCGAACATTTATTGTTTGAAGGATCGGAGTATATCGGTCGCGGTGAGTACATGAAACTCATTCAGGAAAATGGAGGAGTTTTAAACGCGAACACGTCGTTCGACCGCACCTTTTATTTCGAAATCCTTCCTTCAAACCAGTTGGAATTGGCTTTGTGGATGGAATCGGAACGTATGTTGCATGCTAAAATTGATCCGGAAGGAGTTGAAACCCAACGCGGCGTTGTAAAAGAGGAGCTAAAGCAACGAAACGAAAACCAACCCTATGGTTCCATTCTCAACGAAATTTTCGGTCATGCCTTTACCGATCATCCTTATCGCTGGACCCCCGGTGGTTCTCCTGAGTATATCAACCAGGCGAAGCTCGAAGAGTTCATGGATTTTTACCATACGTTTTATGTCCCCAATAACGCCACCCTTTCCATTGCCGGCGATATTGATGTGAAAAAAGCGAAAGAATGGATTTCCCGCTATTTTGGTGACATTCCAAAAGGAACAAAAGAGATTCCGCGTCCGAAAATCGTTGAACCACGCAAAACCAAAGAAGTAAGAGACACGGTTTACGATCCGAATATTCAATTACCCGCTGTAGTCATGGGCTATCATATCCCTGCACAAGGCACTCCTGATTATTATGCGGTATCGATGCTTGGAACTTTATTATCCAACGGAAAAAGCTCTCGTTTATACAAAGGAGTTGTTGATGAAAAACAAAAAGCATTGTTTGCAGGAACATTCCCTTTACCAACCGAAGATCCGGGTATTGCATTAGCATTTGCCATTGCGAATATGGGTGTAAATGCTCAGGATTTGGAAGCTGCCATTAATGAGGAAATCACTAAAGTTCAAAACGAACTTATTTCTGAAGAAGAGTTTCAAAAACTGAAAAACCAAATGGAAAGCGATTTCATCAGCGGTTATTCAGATATGGCAGGTATTGCAGAAAACGCAGCTAACTACCATGTTTATTTTGGTGATGCCAACCTCATCAATAACGAACTTGAGCGCTATATGAAAGTTACCAGAGAAGATATTAAACGTGTGGCCAATGAATATTTCCGTAAGGAAAACCGTGTGGTGCTCTATTATCTTCCTAAGCAATAATCATCAATAAGTACGACCATGAAATTAAAATCTCTTATCATAAAAAGTGTATTGTCGGCCACCCTTGCGGTGATGATGATTCCGGCAATGGCACAGACGAAAGTCGACCGCAGCAAAAAACCGGTTGCGGGTCCTGCCCCTAAAGTTCAGATTGGCAAAATTGAATCCTTCATTATGCCAAACGGACTTAAAGTTTTCGTTGTAGAAAACCACAAACTTCCGAAAGTTTCCTACTCCATTCAATTGAACCTCGATCCGATTCAGGAAGGCAATATTAAAGGCTATTCTGAGATTATGGCTTCTTTAATGGGGACCGCCACCAAAACGCGTTCTAAAGATCAAATCAATAAAGAAATTGACTTTATCGGTGGAAATTTAAGCGCTTCTTCGGAAGGTATCTATGCTTCTTCACTTAAAAAACACAATGAGAAATTACTCGAAATCATGAGTGATGTTTTGTTGAATCCTGTTTTTAAAGAAGAGGAACTGGATAAAGTAAAAAAACAAACACTTTCCGGATTACAAGCCAGCAAAAATACGCCTGAGGCGATGGCTGCAAATATTTCCGGAATCATGAACTACGGAAAAACACATCCTTATGGAGAAGTTACCACTGAAGAAAGCGTAGAAAAAGTTTCATTGAGCGATTGCCAATCTTACTATGAAACGTATTTCAAACCCAATGTTGCTTATTTGGCCATTGTTGGTGATATCACGCTTGAAGAGGCAAAAAAACTGACCGAAAAATATTTTGGCACCTGGAGAAAAGGTGATGTTCCGAAGAGCTCAGTTCCTGAAATTGTAAATCCTTCTTCAACAAAAGTTATTTTCGTTCCACGTCCGAATTCTGTTCAATCCAGCATTCACATCACTTACCCGATCGACCTTAAACCGGGTAGTCCGGATGAAATGAAAGTTCGTGTATTAAATGAAATTTTAGGTGGGGGAGCATCTGCCCGTTTATTCCGTAATCTGCGCGAAACCTATAATCTTACTTATGGAGCCTACTCCACCATGGCGAGCGACGAATATGCAGGTCATTTCGAAGCCTATGCTGAAGTAAGAACTTCGGGAACCGATTCTGCCGTAAACGAATTCATGAAAGAAATTAACCGTATTCGTGCAGAGAAAGTTGAAGCAGCGGAGTTGCAAGGTGTGATTAATGCCATTACCGGTAAATTCTCCATCTCCCTCGAAAATCCTGCTACCATTGCGCGTTTTGCCATCAACATCGATAAATACAATTTACCGAAGGATTATTATGAAAAATACCTGACGGAATTATCGAAAATCACCATTGAAGATGTTTATGCAACCGCACAAAAATATATTCGTCCGGAAAATGCGTACATCGTAGTTGTTGGTGACCGCGATAAAATGCCTGATTTCATCAATCGCTGGAAAGGTAAAAACGCAATTGAATATTACGATCAGTACGGAAATCCATTTAAAGAAACCAAACCGGTTCCTGAGGGATTAACCGCCGAAGGATTGTACAAACTTCACATCAATGCCATTGGTGGTGAGGCCAACATACGCAAAGTAAAATCGAAAGTGGTAAAAATGTCGGCCGATATTCAGGGATATAAAATTGAAATCATCAGCAAAAAATTGTACCCTAAGAAAAAAGGTCTTTGCAAAACTTCCGAAAGTGTTATCCTTAACGGCGCCATGCTTGCACAGAAAAAAGTGTTTGACGGCACCAAAGGAAAAATGTCGGGCATGGCAGGTGAATCGATGATTGAAGGTGAAGAACTGGAAGCAGCTAAACTGGAAGCAGAACCTTATCTGGAGCTACGCTATATGGAATTAGGCTATAAATTGAGCCTGATCGGTGTAGATGAAATCGAAGGTGCTGATGCCATCAAAATGGCTATTACTGATCCAAAAGGTAAAGTAGAATACCAATGGTATGATGCTAAAACCTACTTCCTGGTAAAAACGGAGAGTACCACTGAAACACCGCAGGGACCAATGACGGCGACTTCTTATTTAAGTGATTATAAAGAAGTGAATGGTGTAAAATATGCACATAAAATCAAAACTGAGGCGGGTCCGCAAATCATGGATTTAAATGTGACCTCCATCGAAATCAATCCTAAATTAGATCCGAAAGATTTCGAAATAAAATAAGGTAATTACTTACCCAACAAAAGGCGATACCTCTCCACTAACGGGGAGGTATCGTTTTTTTTACGGGCTTCTGCTAAAGCAGCATTGATATGGTGCTGGTGTTCTTCATTCCCCATTCTATACCATCGCAACAAGGCCTCTTTCATCAGGACAGGATTCAATGCAACACTTTCCACACCACCGGCATTTTTAAACGGCGTTTGATCGGAAGTTAAAACCGGAGTTCCCGACATTAAACTTTCGATGATTACGTGTCCAAAATTTTCACCCCGGGTGGGAAAGAATAAAAGATCATATTCCATCAGTAAAGAAGGAATATGTTTTGGTTCCACCGGTCCTCGGAAATCTACCTCAATACCTGCAGGGAGGTGGCGAGCCATATCCATGCATTTTTCACTGTAGTTTAAATCATAAATCGGACCATATACGTCCATACTCATGGGTGTGGCCCAGGCATCTGCCATTACGCTAATTCCGAAATCGATATTTTTTTCCGGGGCAACCCTGGCTATACAAACCATGCGCAAGGAGTCTTTTTTCTTTTTCGATAAACGAGAAACAGGAATAATTCGCTTCACCGGAAAATTATCTGCTACCAGAATTTTTGCACTTGCATGAATGGCTTTTTGAATATCGCTTGCTTCAATTTCGTTGGTGGCATGAAAAACCACATTTTTATAAATACCCGCAAAGCGGGCAAGGTTCAGAAATAACTTTTTTTTGCCCGATTTAACCTCTATAGCCGATTCAGCCAGCATCCCCCGGGTGGCGACAATAATCCGTTTTTTTGCACCGTATTTCCGGCAAAGAATCAGAGGCAGAATAGAAAAATTCCAGGAATAAATTCCGTTGATATAAACCATGTCAAAATCGGTATCCGCAATTAAACGGCGCAGATTTTTACGGTTCAGTTGGCCCTCGGAGAAATAATAAATTTTTTCACCGTTTGGACCATCATTCCAGGCGTCTGAAATAATTCCCGTATAAGGTTCAGCAGAGGTATAATCCGTATTTCGGGTAACCACCAGAAACTCATACTCATCACGAAGTGCTGTAACCATATTGGCCACGGATCGGATGGGTCCTCCGGCTTTAAAACCAGGGAGGTACCAGTCAATAAACAGCAATATTTTGGGTCGGCTTAGAATGGGGCAGAATATTTCACGAAGTTAACAATCCCCCGATTTTTTCACAGTCCTTATTTTACCCGTTTTTCCTTTTTCTCTGGTGCCTTTTTTTCTTATTTTCGCCCTTATTCTTTACAAACGATAAATCCTTATAACAATGGCTTTCGACATTGAAATGATTAAGAAAGTGTATGCTGAACTTCCCGGTAAAGTTGAAGCTGCACGTAAAATGTTAGGTCGCCCCATGACCCTGGCAGAAAAAATCCTTTACGCCCACCT
Source organism: Flavobacteriales bacterium (assembly GCA_019694795.1). NCBI lineage: Bacteria > Pseudomonadati > Bacteroidota > Flavobacteriia > Flavobacteriales > Flavobacteriales bacterium. The sequence goes on from JAIBBF010000065.1 coordinate 8,016, forward strand.
GGCAGATCAGCTTCCTTCATCTTCGTATGAGCGTGGTAAATCGTATGTGGATTTTAATCCTGACCGGGTTGCCATGCAGGACGCAACAGCTCAAATGGCATTGTTGCAATTTATGCAAGCAGGTCGTCCGAAAGTTGCTGTTCCTTCAACCGTGCATTGCGATCACTTAATTACTGCAAAAGACAGTTCAAAGGCCGACCTCGACCGCGCTGTTAAAGTCAATAAAGAAGTTTATGATTTTCTTTCTTCCGTATCGAATAAATACGGAATTGGGTTCTGGAAACCGGGTGCAGGAATTATTCACCAGGTGGTATTAGAGAACTATGCATTTCCCGGTGGGATGATGATTGGTACCGATTCGCACACTGTTAATGCAGGTGGATTGGGAATGATTGCCATTGGTGTAGGTGGAGCGGATGCGTGTGATGTAATGGCAGGTCTTCCATGGGAACTAAAAATGCCAAAATTGATTGGTATTCGTTTAACCGGAAAAATGAATGGCTGGACATCTGCAAAAGATGTTATTTTAAAAGTAGCAGGAATCCTCACCGTTAAAGGTGGAACTGATAAAGTGGTAGAATACTTTGGTCCCGGAGCAGAATCCTTATCCTGTACAGGTAAAGGAACCATTTGTAACATGGGAGCAGAAATTGGAGCAACCACTTCCACTTTCGGTTACGACGATTCAATGGCCCGCTATCTCATTAGCACTGGTCGCGCAGATGTTGCTGAACTTGCAAACAGTGTAAAAGCGCACCTTACCGGTGATGCTGAAGTGTATGCAAATCCTGAAAAATATTTTGATGAAGTCATTGAAATTAACCTCAGCGAATTAGAGCCACACCTGAATGGTCCGTTCACTCCGGATCTTGCCACTCCTATTTCTAAAATGAAAGAGGAGGCACAGAAAAACGGATGGCCAACCAAAGTTGAAGTTGGATTAATTGGTTCTTGTACCAACTCATCCTATGAAGATATTGCGCGTTCTGCTTCATTAGCGAAACAGGCAGTAGATAAAAAATTAAAAACGAAAGCTCAATTCACCATCACTCCAGGTTCCGAACAAGTTCGTTATACCATTGAGCGCGATGGATTCATCAGCATCTTTAACAACATCGGCGCAAATGTATTTGCGAATGCTTGCGGTCCATGTATCGGTATGTGGGATCGTGCAGGTGCTGAGAAAGCTGAGAAAAACACCATTGTACATTCTTTCAACCGTAACTTCGCTAAACGTGCAGATGGAAATCCAAATACCTATGCATTCGTTGCATCTCCGGAATTAGTAACTGCTTTAGCTATTGCGGGCGACTTAACATTTAATCCGCTTACCGACACACTCACTAACGAAAACGGAGAACAGGTTAAACTTGATCCACCAAGTGGTGATGAATTGCCTAAAACCGGATTTGCCGTAGAGGATGCCGGATATCAGGCTCCTGCTGCCGATGGTTCCAAAGTAAATGTATTGGTAGATCCTGCATCAGATCGTTTACAATTATTAGATCCGTTTGCTGCCTGGGAAGGTGTAGATATTAAAGGATTAAAACTTCTCATTAAGGTAAAAGGTAAATGTACTACCGACCATATTTCAATGGCTGGTCCATGGTTAAAATACCGTGGTCACCTCGACAATATCTCCAACAATATGTTGATTGGAGCGGTAAACTTTTTCAATGAAAAAACCGACAACGTAAAAAATCAATTAACCGGCGCTTACGACAGCGTTCCGAAAGTACAGCGCGCCTATAAAGCTGAGCGAATTGGTTCATTGGTTGTGGGTGATGAAAACTATGGAGAAGGATCATCGCGCGAACATGCAGCCATGGAGCCTCGTCACCTCGGTGTACGTGCTGTTCTGGTAAAATCGTTTGCACGTATTCACGAAACCAATTTGAAAAAACAAGGAATGCTGGCTTTAACTTTTGCCAATAAAGAGGACTACAATAAAATTCAGGAAGACGATCATTTCGATATCGTTGGATTAACCTCTTTTGCTCCTGGTACTCCACTTACTTTGGTTATTCACCATAGCAATGGATCATCCGAAGAGATTAAAGTAAATCACAGCTATAATGCTCAACAAATTGAGTGGTTTAAAGCAGGTGGTGCACTTAATATTATTCGTGCCAGCTTAAAAGCATAATTGCAATTCAAATCAGAAGGGCAGAACGTTTTCCGCCCTTTTTTTTTGTAATTTTCTGATATGAAAAAAATCTTGCCCATTCTTTTTCTGGTTGTTATCTCTTCTATTGTTCATGCCAATCAGGATTCGGATAGTATTAAACATAAAAATAAACCGGTACCTTTTCTTGATACCAATTATGTGGCCAGGTACAAGGACCGACTCGTTGTTTCTCTATACCAAAGTTACCGTCACTATAATTTCGACTTCTGGCAAACCGGAATCACCGATACCCTCGGACTATCCCGCATGAATTATAAAACCCATTCCAATCATTCTACCGGGTTTGGAATTGATTATGATAAAATATCCTTTAGTCTAGGCTGGAAATCGCCCGTGGATGAAAAGGATGAGAAAACAAAGGGAATCACCAAGACCTTTAATCTGGCTTTTTCATTGAACGGAAAACGTCACCGCATAGAAACTTCTATTCGTTCTTTTCAGGGATTTTACGATGATGATTTAATTAAGTATGGACTCCCCATCAACGACAGCTCCATCCATTACCAGGATCCGAGTATGCATTTACAGGAATACAGAGGGAAGTTCTTTTGGTTCTTCAATAAGAAAAAAAGATTCTCCTATGCCGCAGCCTATTCCAATACACAGCGCCAGTTAAAATCCGCAGGAACATTATTGCTTATTTCCAATGTATACGGATTCAGAATTCAAAGCGATACAGGAATGGTTCCTTTGCCTGCTTCACCTATGTTTGGAACCGATGCCAATATCAACGGATTTCGTTCTATCGGTATTTCTTTAAACCCCGGCTTTAGTTATAATCTGGTTTTATTTAAACGCCTATTTGCCAATGCAACTTTTTCGTGGGGACCGGAACTTCAATTCAGGAAGATTTCACATAAAGACGGAATAGAAAAGACCTCCATCGACCTTGGTCTTTCCGCCTTGGATTATCGGGGATCAATTGGTTATAACGGAAAGTATTTCTACATCTATTGGTTTATAATGGGAGATGTAAATGCATTTGATCCACAAAATTTATCGATGGTTAAGTCCATGATTTACCAGGGTGGAATTTTTGGTTACCGTTTTAAATTTGAAAACAAATTCACCAAGTGGCTTCAAGCCAATAAAATTTATAGCTGGATATAAAAAAAATGTCCCGGAGTTACCGGGACATTTTCACTATTCATAAATTGAATTATTATTTTTTGCCTTTACCTTTTTCTTCTTTTACAGGCTCAGCAGGAATAGCAGCTACTGCATCTTTTTGAGCAGCACAAGTAGCACCACATTCCGATTTTACCGCTTCTAAAGCAGTTTGCCATTCAGTAACATTAGCATTTGCGGCATCACATTTCTTTTTCCAGTCTGCCATTGCTGTTTTTACTTCTTCTTCCTTTACTTCACCTTTTTCCACTTTCTCTTTCCAGCTAGCCCAGTCCTTACCATCTTTATCCCATGCAGCCATGAAACCATCGAATGTCGATTTAATTTCAGCTGTTTTCACTTTGTGACCATCGCATACAACTTGTAAAGAATCAACTGCATGTAATTGCTCAGGTGTTGCATTGGGTTTTAATGAATCAGGAACCATATGCGGGGTCATAGCCTGCATAGCAGAATCTTCGGCAGCGATTGTTTTTCCAAAAGCAGCAAGACCTTCACCTGCTTTTGTCCATTCTGCTTCGAATGCTGCAAGTTCTTTTTTTACTTCTTCAGAAACACCACCACCACAGGAGGTAAATAATACTGCACTAAATGAAAGTGCTAAAATTGAAAAGGATAACTTTTTCATTGCTTGATTGATTAGGGTTTAGGCCGCAAAAATATATTTTCCATTCACCCATTTTTAAATTGTCGAATAATTTTTTTGGCCTGATTTTTTCATGTCACTTTCCAAAAAATGCTATATTCACTTAACCAAATCAAAATCAATTATGAAGAATATTTTACGTCCCCTTGCAGTATTGGCTCTTGCCTTAACAACCTACATTAATAGTAATACTATTTCAGCTCAGGCAGTGGAAGAAGGCAATGTAACCTTAGACCCTTATTATGGATTTTTCAGTGTTGCCAAAGCTTTATTTACTGCAAACGATAATCAAACCATTGTGAGTAGTTCATTTATTGGTCCTGTTGGACTAAAAGGTGAATACATGTTCTCCGATAAAATGAGTATCGGTGCTGAGTTCAATTATACGGCGATGTCATGGCAATATGATGAAGTAGATTCTGCTTCATCCACTGTTTATCATT
>JAIBBF010000066.1 GCA_019694795.1 Flavobacteriales bacterium
GTAGATGTAACCGTTGCCACCGTTACCGGTGATTCCACCATCATTGAAGGATGTTCCGATGCAACATTTATTTTTACTCGTCCCGATACCACCGGCGACCTCACCATCAACTTCGATATTTCTGGTAATGCAACGAATGGGGTTGACTTTAACTTTATTGCAGACAGTATTTATTTCGCCAGCGGACAACAAACGGTTTCATTGGTAGTTTCTCCAATTGCAGATGGTATTGCAGAAGGCTGGGACACTTTAGTTGTTACCGTTTATACTTTATCACCATGTGGTGATACGGTGATTAAAGAAGCTGTGCTTTACATTGTAGATCCGGCCATTCTTATTGCAGATGCAGGCGCTGATCAGAATCTTACTTGTCCCGGACAACTTACCAATCTCAACGGAAATGCCATTGGAGGAAATGCTCCTTATAACTACACCTGGTCGAACGGTGCCAATACACAAAACACAACAAGTAATCCATTCATTACAACCAGTTATATTTTAACCGTAACCGATGTGTGTAATCAAACCGACAGCGATACAATTGTTGTGAATGTTCCGGTACCCGATCCATGGATAATTTCTACACAGGATGTTAGCGTTGTTTGTCCTGGCGACCCTGCCGTATTGAATGTTTCATTTGGAGGCGGTGGATATCCGCCATACACTATGACCTGGAACAATGGCGATACGGATACCACCACTACTGTTAATCCGAATTCTACTACTACCTATACATTTACCGTAACCGATAATTGCGGTTTAGACACCACCGTAAGTTCAACGGTAACTGTTCCGGTTTATCCTCCACTGGAAGTACTCATCAACGATTCGGAATTATGTCTTGGAGATGGATTAGTGGTGAATCCGCAATATACAGGTGGACAAGGAACTTATAGTTTTGCATGGAATGGCCCCATTGGAGCAAGCTATGTTATCAATCAAAACAACGGATCAACAGTAATAAATAATCCGGTAGACGGAATCTATGTTATTACCATTAACGACGTCTGCAACAATACCGATAGCGATACCGCCAATTTTACATTTGTAGGTTGCGAGATCACTATTCCAAATGTAATTTCTGCTAATGGAGATGGAATTAATGATATCTGGTACATCATTAACCTCGAATACCATCCGAATACTCATGTGGCGGTATATAACCGTTGGGGACAAATTGTTTATGAAAGCGCCAATTACCTCAACAATTGGGATGGCGGCGATGTTTCGGACGGAACTTATTTCTACATCGTAACACCGTCTGATCCGAAGTATGGTCCCTACAACGGAACCGTTACCGTTTTAAGAAATAAATAACGATTAAACTACAATAGAAAATCCGTCTTTAACGAGACGGATTTTTTTATGCATTAAAGCGAATGGAAAATGTGGTCCCCTTACCGGATTGCGATTGAAATGAAATTTCACCCTGGTGAGCCAAAACAAAATGACGCACAATAAACAATCCTAATCCGGCTCCTTTTACGGAACGTGTTTCTTCATTTCCTGCGCGAAAAAATTTTTCGAAAATTTTATTACCATCCTCCAATGCAATACCTGCGCCCTGATCGGAAACCGATAATAAAATTTCAGCAGCATTCTTTTTCAATTCTACCTCAATGGTTGATCCTTTGGGAGAATATTTACATGCATTTTCGTATAAGTTGGTAATGATGGATTGAATGGCCTGTGGATCAAACTGAAAATAAATTTGTTCTTCTATTTTTAATTTTGTTTGATGGCGGTTCCCCACCGTTGCAGCCAATCGTTCACTTAAGGTTTGAACAAAAGCAGATAAATTTCCTTCGCTGCGGTGTACCGGAAATCCGTTTTGATCGATACGAGCGGCAATTAATATATTTTCTGCCAAAGCATTTAAACGATCGGTATCTGCCAAGGCGCTATCGAGAAGAATTTTCTTTTGGTCTTCATTCATGTTCCGCGATTGCAAGGTTTCGAGTTGGAGTCGCAATGAAGCAATCGGCGTTTTAAATTCATGCGTTACCGATAAGAGAAAATTTTTCTGCTGCCTCGCCAGGCGTAATTCTTTTAAATACGATTTGTAGGTAAGAATAAATCCAATCAATAATATCATGGCAAAAACAATTCCCTCTCCCCACACCATGCTAATGCGGTGACTCAATCGTTCATCGCCTGCATAAACCTGTTGATTTAGGCGCGTAATTAAAACTGCCCACCATCCCAATTGTGCAATGATGTAGAAAAACATCAGGAACAATAACCAGATGATACGGGAATTGCGGGGTTGTGTCATGCTTTAAATATAAAACAATCCCTTCAAATCAGAACTCAATACGAAAACCCTGATCTAAACTCAATGCCCTTTTGCTTACGCCGGCAGGAGGAAATTCGTCATACAAAAACGAAAATCCGGTAGTCCACCTTAATTTCTGTGTTAAATGAAATGCCAAATGACTTTGATTGGAAAAACGAAAATCATTGAATTTATCGAGGCGGGGCTGATAGTAGGAGGTGGTGACAAACTCTCCTTTAATCTTAGGTATGCTGATTGAAAAGGTAATATATGAGCTTAAACGATGATTCCTGTGGATCTCCGGATTTAGCTCGGTGGTTTCTTCGTATTCGTACATATAAAGAGTTCCAAGGTAACCTACACCATTTTTTTTATTCAGTAATTTCAAACGCGGACCTGTCCCTGCCAGGGTTCGAATTCCTACGCTTAACAATTTATTGTACTGCACCTGAGCAAATGCTTCCCAGCGAAAAAAAGAAGAGAATTTACGGTTATAACGAAAATGTCCGAATGCTGAATTCGAAAATTCCTGTGAACCTGATTTCGTTAAATCAAAATTCCCCAGCACCATAAAAATATCCTTCAGCGATTTGGATTTGTATTGTGTAGCCAATGCGCTTTTTAACATAAAAAGGGATATGGAATTATTTTCCTGATAGGCCAGGTTAAAATTCATGTTGCCTGCAAAACGAACCGAATCCGTCTGCATCCGTTGCGATTCAATATTCACCATTTGCGCCTCAACACCCAGTGAAACCAAAACCAGGAACAGGGAAAATAAAATTTTCATGCATTCAATTTTCCGCAAATATATTCAGAGGTTTAACACCTTCCTCATTTTACCTGAATTCCGGATAAAAATTCGAGCAAAACATCTCCATATTTTTCCAGTTTGCGCTGGGAGATGCCTGTAATGGATAATAAATGTTCTCTGGAAGATGGCTTCTGATCAAGTAATTCGTGCAGTGTTTTATCGTGAAAAACAATATAGGGAGCCACCTTCTCTTTGCGCGCCAATTCCAAACGAAGTTTTTTTAGCCGGACAAACGCATCTTCTTCCTTAGTTTTTACTTCCTGCTCCGGTTTTATTTCTTCCTTCACTTTTTTATCAATTTTAATTTTTAAAGGCAATAATATTTGACCGTAACCTTTTAAAATTTCCCGTGCATTACGCGTTAGTTTCAATTTGTGGTAATCTTCGAAATCAACCAGCAAATAACCGAGTCCCGTTAATTGCAAAATCAATTGCTGCCATTCTTCCGCTTTTAGCTGTGTACCCGAACCGAAAAAACTAAGCAGATGAAATCCTTTTTCAATTAAATCGGCATGTTTATTTCCTCTTAAAATGGAAGTGAGCATGCCCGACGAAACCTGTTCCCCCAATGTTTGAATACAATTGAACAAATGGGTAGAAATTTCGGTGCAGTCGCTATACAAAGGCGGGTGCAGACAAATATCGCAGCGGCCACAATTTTCATTAAAGCTTTCGCCAAAATACGCCAGTAAAACTTTTCTCCTGCATAATGAGGATTCCGCATAATATTGCATCCGTGCCAGTTTTTCTAAATGGAATTCCGACTGACTGGACCTCGCCGCAAAATATCCGAGAATGGCAATATCCTGCATTCCGTACAACAAAAGCGTATCTGCCGGTAATCCATCCCTCCCGGCCCTACCAATTTCCTGATAATAACTTTCCAGGTTTTTGGGTAAATTAAAATGCGCCACCCAGCGAACATTCGATTTATCGATTCCCATTCCAAATGCCACCGTAGCGCAAATCACCTGTACCTCATCATTGATAAACGCATCCTGTACATCGGAACGTTGCTTCATTTCCATACCAGCGTGATAGAATAAATTCCTGATCCCTTTTTGTTGCAACTTCAAAGAAAGATCCTCCGCGATTTTTCTCGACTGACAAAAAATAATTCCTGACTCATTGCGATGCGCTGCCAGAAAAGAAATCAGCAAAGTCATTTTTTCCTGTTGTTTCAATCCGGATTTCACCGTTAAACTAATGTTTGGCCGATCGAAAGAAGCAACAAATAATTCCGGATTTTTTAATCCAAGCAATTGCATAATATCCTTCTTCACAAAGTGATCTGCAGTAGCAGTTAATGCAATCCAGGTCACATTCGGGAAAATCTGCCGCAAGGTGTGCAGGCGCGCATATTCCGGACGAAAATCTTGTCCCCATTGCGAAACACAATGAGCTTCATCGATGGCAATAAGTGAAATGGTAACGGTAGACCAAAATTTTTCTTTTAGCATCAATACCCTTTCAGGGGACACAAACAATAATTTCAGTTCACCATTTTTAATCCGGTCACTCACCGATTGTTCCTCTTCCGGACTCAAACTTGAATTTAAATATGCCGCCGGAATTCCATTTTGTTGTAAAGAAAAAACCTGATCCTTCATCAATGAAATCAGCGGCGAAACCACAATGGTTAAACCAGGCAACAGCAGAGCAGGAATCTGGTAACAGATAGATTTACCACCACCGGTAGGCATCAGCACCAACACATCTTTACCAGCTAAAACAGTTTCAATAATTGGTTTTTGAAATCCGCGAAAAGCAGAATAACCAAAATAACGCTTTAAAATTTCTTCAGGCTTTGCGATAACATTCATGAAGCAAATATCCAGGATGAGAATAATAAAGCAGAATCAGCGAATACACAATTCAGTTCATTGTTACGCTTCGAAAAAAAAAGCCCCGACCATTGGGCCGGGGCTTTCTATTGATAAAAAAAGAATTAGCGTTGTAAAACAACTTTCTGCGTAACCTTCGCCGAACCGGAAGTGATTTCTACAAAGTAGACACCGCTTTCCTGTGTGCTAAGATCAATCGTAGAGATTGTTTTTGTAACATTCATTGAAACTACTTCGCGGCCAATTGCATCGCGAACGATGATCATATCGGAAGATGATTTGATGCTGCTCAATTGAACAAAGAAGATTCCATTACCCGGATTCGGATAAACTGAAACTTTTACATCATTCACTTCAAGTAATCCAACTTGTGAACTTACAACCACTGTAACCTGATCAGTACATCCGTTAGCATCAGTTACAGTTACGGTATACGTTCCACCGGCTACACCTGTAAGATCTTCGGTTGTTGCACCATTGTCCCATGCAAAGGTATATGGAGATACACCACCACTTACGGTAAGGTTAACGCTTCCGTCATTTCCATTGATTTCATCAGAAGATGAAGCACTCAATGCAATGGCAGTTGGTTCAGAAAGTGTAAAGCTGGCAGTTGCAGAACAACCGTTATCATCAGTTACTACTACATCATAAGTTCCAACTGGAATAGCAGAAAGATCTTCAGTAGAAGAAGTGAATGTTCCTCCGTCGGTCCATGCATAGGTGTAAACCGAAGATACTGTTCCTCCTGTAGCTGTAACATCAATTGAACCGTCAGCTCCTCCATTACAATTCACATCAGAAGCTACACCTGTTACAGCAACAGGAGCAGGATCAATAATGGTGTAAGAGGCAGTAGAAGTACAAGCGTTGTCGTCGGTAACGGTTACTGTATACGTAGCTGCCGGAAGCGCGGAGATATCTTCATTGCTATCAGTGAATGAAGCACCGTCGGTCCATGCAATGGTATAAGCACCAGCTACAGTTCCGCCACCAAGGGTGATGTCAACTGAACCATCGGTTAATCCATTACACGAAATGTTGGTAGAAATTGCATTAATGGTAATTGCAGATGGTTCTGCCACTGTTACAGTTTCAATGGCAACACAACCTGCTGCATCGGTAACGGTAAGAACATAAGTTCCTGCTGTAATCGAAGCTAAATCTTCGGTTGTAGAACCATTATCCCATGATGTTCCATAAGGAGAAGTTCCTGCACTAAGCGTAACATCGATAGCACCTGTGCTGGCTCCGTTACATAACAGATCCGTTACATTGTCAACAGTGATAACAGGAGGATTAATATCCGAAATAGCAACTGTAGCAGATGAAGTACATCCGTTATTATCGGTAACTATTACATCGTAACTTCCCGAAACCACTCCCGAAAGATCTTCGGTAGTTGCACCTGTGCTCCACACAAAGTTGTAAGCAGGAGTACCACCGCTCACGGTGATGTCTGCAGCACCATCAGGAGTTCCGCAGGCACTTGGTGATGTGGTTGACGTAACTACAATTGAAATTGCGCTAGGTTCTGTTACTGTAACACCTAATGTTGCAGTACATCCGTTCGCATCTGTGAGGGTAACTGTATAAGTTGCCGCAGCTAAACCACTGACATCTTCTGTAGTGGCTCCATTATCCCATGCATAAGCATAAGCAGGAGTTCCACCAGTTGCAGTAAGATCAATGGATCCGGTGCTTGCATTATTGCAATCTGCATCCAAATGTGTTTCAGTTAATACAATTGCGCTTGGCTCAGCTACTGTAGCAGTAGAAGAACTAGTACAGCCACGTGCATCAGTAACTACAACTGCATATGTTCCTGCAGTAACACCCGTTAAATCTTCGGTGGTTGCTGTATTATCCCAAGCAAAAGTATAAGGCGAAGTTCCGCCTGAAACTGTAAGATCAACAGAACCGCTGTTACCAGCATTACACAATGCATCGCTTGCAGTTGCAGATGAGGTTAAAGCTGTTGGTTCAGCAATCGTAATGGTTGAAATCGCAGTTGTATAACCATTATCATCCATCACTACAACATCATAGCTACCTGCAGTAAGGTTGGCAGGAATGGAAGCTGAATACGTTGCTCCACCATCTGTTGAGAATTGATATGGTGCTGTTCCGCATAGATCATTCACCACTGCGAATGAACCATCGTTTGCACCTGTACAGGAAATATCAATTGGATTAATGGCAGCTGTGAATGGATCAACAGTTACGTCTACTTGCGTTCTGGCCGGACTTACACATGCTCCAACTTCAGCTTGTGCAAAGAAGGTATAAGTGCTAAGTGAATTTGCATCCGGCATTACGCTTGTACCAATGGCTTCGAACGGACTACCAGCTCCAACTTGAGCAGGACCGCTACTTGCATCCCACCATGTGATGGTTGAAGGAGGTAAGTTATAATGAACGGTTACTGTCCAGTTAAATAATGTTCCAACATCTCCACCTGCACCGTCAACTACTTTCAGTGTCCAGTTACCATTCAAAATCGAATACAATGTGGTTAAGTCTCCTTCAGGAGAATAGATTCCTGAGAATGGAGCAGTGCCTCCGGTTACAGGATTCGAAACTGAATTGGTGATGGTTGTGTTCTGATAATTATCTCCACTTCCACCATTACCACTTGAAAGGTCAACTGTATTTCCGTTTGGACCAGTCAATGAAATACTCAAGTCAGAATCCCAGGTATGTTGAATTGAGAAATTCACATCAATAGCAGTAGGAACTGCACCGGCAGGAATTCCGGATAAAGCAAGCGTTGAACTATTTCCTGCAACGTTATTATCAGGAATAGCAAGGTTAATAGTTCCGGACGACATTGAAGAAGATGTGTTCGTAGGTGTAGCAGCAGAAATCATAGCAGATGAGCTACCAATACAAACGTTCACATTACTTGCAACTGGCGCACCGGGGATATAAGTGTCGATGGTTACTGCAGTTCCTACAGGAAGCGACCAACATCCAATGGATGCATCAAATGCCGCAACATAGTAAGTTCCACTTGTAGTAACGGCATAAGGATTTACCGCATCATCTGTATTGTCATTCCCCATTGAGTTGGTTCCTTGCCAGTAATAAGTGATGTTCGGATCGCCGGAAGGTGTCATTGTAAGGCTGGTAGAAATACATGCAGGATTCGCTCCGGCAATTGGTGCAGGAGGTGCTGTTGCAACCGGAATATTGGAAACAACAACCGAAGTAGCATTGTTCGACCACAATCCAGTTGTTGGATTGAAGGTGCGTACATAATACGTTCCATTGATGAATACGGTATACGGACCGGAAACAGGATTAGCAGTGCTTGTTCCTGTAGCAGACGTTTGCCAGTACCATTCATCACCTGATGCAGGTGAACCAGGTACTGTTAAATCAGTTCCGGTAGCACAAGTTGGTGCAGTAGGATCTTGAACTGGTGTAGCAGGATCTGCAGGTGGAAGTAAACAAGTAATATTAGCATCCCATCCTGCATTTTGAACGCTAACATCTGAAGTAAATACAAAAGTTAAGGATCCATCTGCTGCGGTAGATGTAAAAGTAGTTGGAGTAATTCCTAAACCACTAAATCCATTACCGGTATGTAAAGCAGGAGCAGCAATTGAATTTCCGTCGAAAATTTTGAGGAAGTCAAATCCGCCTTCAGTATCAAAAGAGTTGAATGTAACAATCACTTTTGCTCCCGGACTACCAGGGAAGAAAGTAAAGGTTCTGTTTTCGCTCGCTGAATAGGAAGACGATGCTCCACCACTGTCATAGAATTTCGCATCGCAGGTACTCAATGAACCAGTAGCCGGCATGCTTACACAGTTGGCATAATTATTTACCAATACCGGAGTACTTGTTGTAGAAAGCGAACTTGCACCACAAGTAATCACACATTGATAATAGGTCGGCACAGTTTGAGAAGTGGTCAAAGAAAAACTTGTGGCACCACTGATGTCTGTATAGGTAACTCCATCTGTCGATGATTGCCATTGGAAACCGATGGTTAAATCAGTATAAACCTGATCGAGTGACAATCCAAAGTTTACGGTCGGACAAACAATCGCTGATGATGCTACGGTGTTGGCAGCTGCAGGTGTACCTGAACAAACTGTTCCATCCATTACATTCACCAGATAGTCTTCTGTTTCTCCGAAAAAAGATGAAGATGCTCCACAAGGTGTATTGGCTAATTGAGAATCATTACCACCGCGAATACGCATCATGGTTTGTCCCAACGTTGCTCCTGCAGGCACGTTAATGGTAAAGCTAACTGTTCCATTTGCACCGGCATTTACAGTGTTGTTTCCAATAAATTCTCCGGGATCAGCAAATGAACCATTTTGGTTCCAGTCAATCCAAACCGCAGCAAATTGCGAACCATCAGAACCCATCGTTACCGATACCGTTGCGAAACCAGTACCACGATATAAATCCGGAACGGTTACAGCATTGTAAAACGTGTAGTAGGGTGTTCCTGCGCAACCTGAAGCATTGCTTAAAGGAGAAAGAACCACATTGGTAATTGCATCAGCACCTGTTCCGCAACCACTGCTATAAGTAGGCGTACAGTAGCAAGACATAAACGGACTCATTGTAACCTGAACAGGTGTAGAAGTTACTGATAATGTAGAGTTAGAACATGTAATTATACATTGGTAATAGGTGTCGGCCGTTTGACTTGTAGTTAACGTCGCATTGGTTGCTCCTGAAATATTGGTGTATGTAATTCCATCAGGAGAAGATTGCCACTGATACGTATAACCTAATTCTAAATAGGTAACACTTAACGAAAGATTAAATGAAACACCGCTACAAACTGTTGCGTTGGACGATAAAGCATTGGCTGCAGCAGGAGTTCCTGTACAAACCGGAATTGGCGTACCATCAAATTCATCTGCTCCAATATCGTATCCTGTAGCGCCACCATTTACAGAACCGGTCGGACCAGGTCTTACATCACCATCAATATCTGTGGTAATGGCAGCAATGGTTGCACCATTTGATTCAAGGAATGTTGTTGTTGCTGCTACTAAATGAAGATCGGTAGTTGACACAAAAGGCGGAACTACATTATAGGAATTCGCATCCTGTGTAGTTTGTGCCTGCCATGCGGCAAGTGTAGTTCGGTCGGCACCATTCCAACCAATAATATTATAGGCGTTTGCACCATAATAGTTGTTATTGTTGATGGTTCCAAAAGTAAACCCGGAAGGAACTACTACACCTACATATTTACTTGCTGCGTTACCGGTTTGAGTGTTGGAGAAAATATTGTTTCGAATATCTGCACCGGTAATTCCCGTAGTGGTTAATTGCATACAAGCAGAATAACCTGCTGTAGCAGGATCGGTATTTGCTGCATTCAGAGAAATAGTATTATTGTAAATTTTCATCTGCGTTGCCCCGGCAGAAACACGTAATCCAACCGGTAAATCAGTTGAAGTTGCGGAAATGGAAGCGCTCCAGTTATCATTGGTGATATCCCAAATGAAGTTATTTGAAATTTCAACCTGAGAATTGTTGGTAGCTCCGGTTACGCTAATTGCATACATTCCATAACCACTGGTATTTGCATGATACATATCATGCAATTTGTTTTTGCGGAAAATTAATCCGGCATTACCATTGGCAATTTCAATTCCCGCAGCTGCTGCAGTTGAATTGGTACTTGCAGTCATGCGAATATCATTTCCTTCAATAATAGCAACAGTTGCACCGGGTGATGATAAAGCCTGTGTGTTTTGAACATAAATACCGCGGTTAGCAACTGCATTTGCTGGTGCAGGTTGACCAATGATATTATTACGAATGATTAAGCCATCCATATAATTGGTTGTAGTTCCGGCACAGTAAATTCCCCAATAACATCTGTACACTTCGTTATTTTCGATTGTGAGGTTATCGTTGTTGTCTGATTGACCACTTGTACTTACTGTTGATGTTCCAGAAGTACCGGAATAAATTCCATAGTTCGTTACAGTCGATGTCCCTCCATTGCGCGAACCGATAACTATACAATTTTTGATGGTATTGTTGGTTGCACCATCCGCTGCAGAAGCAGAAGCATAACGAATCACCACCACTCCGGTTGTTGGTACCGAAGCAGCCTGAAAGGTTAAATTTCTGGTACCGGCTGTACCCGGATCATCACCATCGATGGTGACATTATCCGCTCCCAGAAATTCAATTACGCCTCTGCTGGCCGTTGGTGCAGCGGCGGAGTTCACCGTTACATTCCCGGTAGGGCGAATTAAAATACTGGAATACGAAGCTGAACCAGTCCCGGAACTAACCAATGGAACTGCTGCAGCAGGTTCGGTGGTATTTGCTGTGATATTAATGGTAATAACACCCTGATGGGTACCACCATTAATTGCAGCAAAGGCACCATTAAGTGTGGGATAAGTAGCTGTTAAGGTACCGGCAGTTGCTGTAACATCAACTTGCGCAAAGGCCGAATAACCTGAAGCCACAAAACCTACACCCAAAAGGAATTGTTTTAAAATTCTTTTCATGTTGCTTTGGTTTTATAAAACTTAAAAATTGAGATGCTTAATAAAATACTATTCTACTTACACTCCTCCGCCGATATAGGCAACGCATGTAAATAGCTGGCAAGTAGTTTTTAGGCAGTACAAAATTACAGGTCAATGAATTTTAATAAAAGAGAATCCTTCGATAGTTATTAACCTGTAGTACACCCTGAGTTAACATAGAAATTAACTGATAATAAGACAACTACATAATAAAATAAGGCGGGAATTTGACCAGAGGATAGTATTACTAACAATTTTGAACAATTCTTACACAGTTAAGATGAACTGAGATTTAAAAATTTGCCTCTAAAAGCGATTTTCACAACAAAACTTCGATTTTCCTGTATGGTGTTCCATCAGTCGATTTTCACAATCTGTAGTCATGCCGACATAAAACAAACCATCTTTCAGGCTGCGTAAAACATATACAAATACCGTATCCATAGAAAACAAAAAACCCCGACAAATCTGCCAGGGTTTATGGTGGTGTGGGAGGGAATCCCCGCCTGACTGACGTTAGTCGGGCAGGGAACCCACACGAATGAACACCAACCAGGCCTGTCCGACTTATGAAAACTAGGCGGAGAACCCAGACCAACGAACATCAGGCAGAAAGACCCAAACGAATATAGTCGATCCGTATTTTTTTTCAAATAAAACTCACAGATCACTCTGTAAATGTTTTGAAAGCCATCGTTTTCCTGCAGCTGACTTTAAATATTTTTCACGCTTCCTTGCAGCTGCATAACCCAAATGCGAC
>JAIBBF010000067.1 GCA_019694795.1 Flavobacteriales bacterium
ACTGCCTCATATACCCTCTTAGTTACTACACCCCATGCTGATTCTGTTGCATATTGCAGTGCCAGCATAAATAATGCAGCGATTGCAATTGCAAAGAAAAAGAATCCATTCACCAGAAGGTTGGCCCAGAATTGCTGATGATGTTCGGAATGATCCATGAAGAAACCTGCAATAGTTCCTACGAGACCAACTCCGATCAACGCGAAGGAGAAATTCTTTGCCCGGTTAGAAATTGTAAATTCCATTGTATCGGTTGCTTAGATGATTATTGGTTGGTTTTTGTACTATCTGCTACAACAGCAGCATTTTCTACCGGATAGTTACCGTCGTTTTGCAGCGACTTGATGTAGTGAATAACTTTCCAGCGTTCTTCTTTATTGATTTGACCTGCATGAGATCCCATGATTCCTTTTCCATAAGAAATGGTGTGGAACATTTTCCCTTCAGGTAGAGCCATCAGGTTGGCCGATTTATAATCGGGAACACCACTGATTTTTCCGTTTTGTACGATGGTACCCTGACCGTCTCCTTTTTCACCATGGCAATGAATACAAAACTGCTCATAGATTTTTTGACCTTCCGCAAGAATTACATCCTTGTTTTCCATGTTAATGATAACCGGATTCTTTACCACCACTGATTTTTCATACATCTCAGCTTCCTGGTCTGCATTGGCAGGTGCAAATGGATAAGGGAAATTAAATACAGCTTTGCTTTCATTCTCAGAATATGGAATGGTTCCTTTAGCAGGAACGCGGGCTGACTGAACGTCCGGATTACCAAAATCAGGGTAATCTACATAGGCTTCAACTGAAGGGGAACGATACATGTCTGGCATGTATTCATAACCTGGACTATTGGGATCCTTTGAGCAGGAAACCAAGCCGAGTACAATCAGGGATAACCCAAACTTGATGGTATTGGTATAGCGATTCATACGCATTAAGATTCTCTTACTTCTAATTCAATAATTCCGGTTTCTTTCAACATGCTTTGAAGTTCTTCAACCGAGTATTTGCTGTTTTCTGAAGCGTGCAGTTCCATTACAAACTTATCGTCTGTGGTACGCGGATCCGGGTTACGGGCTGGCATTCCAGGAAGTGTTTTGTTACGCAACAAATAAGTAATTGCCATACCATGAGCTGCACAAAAAACAGTGAACTCAAACGTAATCGGAATAAAGGCCGGAAGGTTTTCCATTAAGGAAAAACTTGGCTTACCACCGATGTTCAATGGCCAGTCAACAATCATGAAATAACGAATCCCAACAATAGCCAGAAGTGTTCCTGTTAATCCATATAAGAATGCAGCAATTCCTAAGCGGGTGTGCTGAACTCCGATCACAGGATCAATTCCGTGAATTGGGAAAGGAGAATAAACGTCATTCACGTGAACTCCTTTTGCGACGAGTTTTTTTGCACCTTCTAATAGAACGGTGTCATCGTCGTACATTGCAAATATTACTTTCTCTGCCATCTCGTTTTCTGTTCTTATTTAGTGATGGTGGTCCATTTTCTTATACTTCTCTCCTGATACTTTCAGGATTGATTTTACCTCATTCAAAGCGAGTACAGGGAAGAATCTCGCAAAGAGAAGGAAGAATACAAAGAAGATTCCGATTGTTCCGATGAATACGCCTATATCAACAAAGGTTGGATAGAACATACTCCAGGAAGATGGAATATAATCGCGGTGAAGTGATGTAACGATAATTACAAAGCGCTCAAACCACATACCGATGTTTACGATAATCGACATCACAAAGGTGAAGGTAAGATTGGTGCGTAATTTCTTGAACCAGAAAAGCTGTGGAGAAATTACATTGCAAGTCATCATACTCCAGTATGCCCAAGCATATGGACCAGAGAAACGGTTGATGAATGCATAGCTTTCGTATTCTACTCCCGAATACCAGGATACGAATAACTCCGTTAAATAAGCAACCCCTACAATGGAACCTGTAACAATGATTACAATGTTCATGTATTCCACATGCTTATTAGTAATATAGTTTTCGAGGTGCATTACTTTTCTCATGATCAAGAGAAGTGTTAACACCATTGCGAATCCTGAAAATACCGCACCTGATACGAAGTACGGAGGGAAGATGGTAGTGTGCCAACCCGGAATTACCGAGGTAGCAAAGTCGGTAGATACGATGGAGTGTACCGAAAACACCAGTGGTGTAGCAAGACCGGCAAGAACCAACGAAACTATTTCAAAACGGTTCCAGGCTTTTGCATTTCCTGTCCAACCAAAAGCCAGAATTCCATATACTTTCTTTGCCAATGGTTTTGTCATTCTATCACGAATTGTTGCAAAGTCAGGAATTAAACCAATATACCAGAACACTAAGGATACCGTGAAATAGGTTGAGATTGCAAATACGTCCCAAAGAAGTGGTGAGTTAAAGTTCACCCAAAGTGATCCAAATTGGTTCGGTAATGGCAATACCCAGTAAGCAACCCAGATACGTCCCATGTGGATACCCGGGAAGGTAGCCGCCATGATTACCGCAAAGATGGTCATTGCTTCAGCAGAACGGTTAATCGCCATTCTCCAGCGTTGGCGGAACAATAATAACACAGCAGAAATTAGAGTACCTGCGTGTCCGATACCTACCCACCATACGAAGTTGGTGATATCCCAAGCCCAACCTACGGTCTTGTTCAATCCCCATACCCCGATTCCTGTCCCCAGGAGGTAGAGGATACATCCTACTCCCCAAAGTGCTACTACTCCGGCGATAGAGAGGAGTACATACCAGGCTTTCGGTGCCTTGCTTTCAATCGGGCGACAAATATCCTCCGTGATGTCGTGGTAGGTCTTGTCTCCTAGAATGAGCGGTTGCCTTATTGCTGCTTCTTTTTGCATTCCTTGGCGTTTTTATGCAATTAGTGACTGTGTTCTTCTGAATGATGTTCTTCTTTTGCTTCTGCAACAGGTTTTCCTTCGATGTTGCGAACTTTAACCTGATACCAGATATTTGGTTTTACACCAACTTCTTCTAATGCCTGGTAAGAGCGATCTGCATCCGTTACTTTACGAATTTCAGAGTCGGTATCGTTCCAGTCACCAAAGGTGATAGCGTGTGTAGGACATGCTTCTGCACAAGCAGTAGTTGCATCTCCATCAACCAATTTGCGACCTTCTTTTTTCGCTTCAAGTTTACCTGCCTGAATACGTTGAACGCACATGGAGCATTTTTCCATAACACCGCGTGTACGAACTACTACGTCAGGATTAAGTACCAGACGTCCCATATCACTTTGTGCAGGGTTGAATCCAGTAAATTTCTTATACGTTGGGTAATTGAACCAGTTAAAGCGACGCACTTTGTACGGACAGTTATTTGCGCAATAACGAGTACCGATACAACGGTTGTATGCCATTTGGTTTAATCCTTCATTGCTATGGGTTGTAGCAGCTACCGGACAAACCGTTTCGCAAGGAGCGTGGTTACAGTGATGACACATCATCGGCATGAATACCACTTGTGGATTATCCGAAGGATTTTCCATTTGGCTGTACATGCTGATTGATCCAACACCTTCTTCTTTCGCTCTCTCTTTAGTCATATCTGAAGAGTAGTAGCGGTCGATACGCATCCAGTGCATTTCGCGACCACGACGTACTTCATCTTTACCTACTACAGGAATATTGTTTTCTGCGTTACAAGCAACAACACAGTTTCCGCAACCGATACAAGTATTGAGGTCGATAGACATTCCCCAACGGTGACCGATATGCTCAACCGGATGTTCTTTCCACATGTTCAATTCACCAACAGGTTTGTCAACTTGTTTTCCATCTTCATGGTAAACAATTGTTTTTGGCTTATTGAAAAGATCTTTATTTCCTGTTTTGTAAACACCGAAAGTAGTTTCTTTTACTACCGATTCGCGGCCCATAACCGTTTGGTGGGTTTGGGTAGATGCCAGATAATACTTCTCACCTGTTCCGCTTACAGAAGCAGCGTATGCACGGTAGGAGTAATGATTACCTGCCAATGCAACGAATGGATATACATTTTTACCAACTGAAACATGTTTTCCATCTTTCATTGTCGGTTCGCCGTATTGCTCATATTGGAACGCTGCTTTACCAATGTTTTCTCCATTAGCTCCACGTCCATATCCAATAGCAATACCTACAGTACCTCTTGCCTGACCTGGCTGCGGGAATACCGGAAGCGTAATTTCGCCGAGTCCCTCTACTTTTACAGTAGCGAGGTCAGCTGGCCATTCCTGACCAATGTGGGTATTGTATTTACCTTCCATATCAGCTGGTGACATGGTGATGTAGTTATCCCAGGTAATTTTAGTAATTGGATCCGGCATTTCCTGAAGCCATGGGTTAGCAGCATGTGCGCCATTACCCATTCCTGCGTTTTGATAAAACACAACTTCAAATTCGCCACCGTTTATTTTTTTGATTTCTGATCCTGCTTTATTCACATCACCTACGAATGCAACTTGAGCAGGAGATTTGGTGCTCATGTTTCCGGAACCATTATGCACATTCCAGTTCCAGTAGTCTTCGAAACTTGCGATTTCGGTTTGTGTTGGGAATCCGTAGAGTTCCCAGTTTTTGCGAATCACTTTGTAATATGTGTCGCTATCCTTGGAACCACGAGTTGCAAGTCCGCCAAACACCAACATACTTTCCTGCATGTTACGGGTTTCGTACAAAGGACGAATTGCAGGCTGTGCAATGGCGTAGTGATTCGCTTTCGGATTCAGATCATTCCATGATTCGAGATAATGGTGATCAGGACAAATGAATTTACATTTTGATGCGGTTTCATCTGCTAGCTGAGAGAATGAAACAGAAAGTTCCATTTTCGAAAGAGCCTCACCAAATGCAACACCATCCTTGAGGGAATAAACTGGATTAACAGCGCCATCAATCAGTATTGCTTTGATTTTATTTCCGGTAACCTCTTTCACTAACTCTTCTACCAGAGCATCGTTAGCAGCAAAAAGATTTACAGGATTATTTAAATTGATTGTAGAAGCATAATTGCCCAGTTTTTCGTTAATCGCGTTAACGATCACCTGAACGTTTACATCGTTTGAACCGGCAACTACCAATGAAGCGCCTGCATTTTTCTTCAATTCATCTGCGGCAGCTTTTGTTTTATCCAATAACTCTACAGAAACATCGGAAATTTTACTTCCGGTAATATGCTGATACAATGCTGCAGCAACTTTACCCTCTTCTGATGGTTTGATGGGAACACGAACATCAGCAGAAGATCCTGTTACTGAAAGAACCGTTTCGAACTGGAAGTGACGCGACATCCATTCACCTTCTGGGCGACGATTACTTGCATATTGTGCAACATATTCGTTATGCAACAACCAGTTGGTAAGGAAGTCGGCCGAAATACTAACGATTGCTTTCGCTTTAGAAAAATCGTAGTCCGGAATAATTGGCATTCCAAATGAGTCCTTATTAGCCTGACGAATTGCCGAATAGGAAATTGCATCGTATTGAATGTGTCTGATATGACCAACAGGAGTAGCTTCCATTGCAGGTTCTGCACCTTCAGCAGCAGGAACAGGAGCAACCACAGGCATAACAACCGGAGTTGCCGTTGAATCTGATGGCGTTCCAGCAAGTGCAGCCAGAGTAGCAGGGCTTGCTTTTTGACCATTAAGACTTGAAATTAAATCGCCAATAATGGTTTGTGTGGAAGGAGAAATTACAGTTCCGGTAAGGATTCTGATTTCACCACCTGCTTTTGCAATGCTTTGAAGTTTTTCAGAGATCGCCTTATCTACGGTTGCCCAGTCAGAAGCAGCACCGTCCATCATCGGTCCGGTTAAACGTGCCGAATCGTACAAGGACAATACTGAAGCAGTTACACGAGCATTAGCAGCACCACGGGTGATACCATGCTTACGGTTCGCTTTGATAAAGATTGGTCGACCTTCACGGGTTTTCACCAAAATATTGGCGAAATCGTTACCATCGTAATATGTAGAAGCATACCAAGTAGCAACACCAGGAGTAATTTCTTCTGGTTTTGCCACATATGGGATAGACTTAATTACCGGTGCTTCACAAGCTGCAAGCGTTGCTGCAGTTACGGAGAATCCGAGGAATTTTAAGAAATCACGACGACTTGTAGAAGATTCCTTCAATTTATCATCGCCCAAAAAGGCATCGATAGGAAGCTCTTCTGCAAATTCGTTGTCGCGGTTTTTCAGAAACTCGGGAGAGTTTTCGAGTTCTTCAATTCCTTTCCAGTATTGCTTATTTGTACTCATAGCGTTCGCCAAAAGGTTTTTTTAGTAGTGACATTTTGCACATTCCCAACCACCCATTTCTTCAACAGTGATTTTCTCATCTTCGAGGTGCTTTTTGTAAAGCTCCTTATCATTCATGAGACGTTTTTTCATTTCATCGTAATAACCGCTACCTTCCATTTTCACTTCTGCCTGCTTGTGGCAATCGATACACCAACCCATTGTTAAAGTAGGACGGCCCTCGATTTTGATGTTTCCTTCGATAGCATTCAACTCATTGATTGGCATTACGCGAGCAACGGTTTCGTTTTCCATTAATCCGTGACATTGCTTACACTCTAATTTACCTGCAACAATATGTTGTTGGTGAGAGAAGAATACGTGATCGGGAAGGTTATGAACTTTGATCCATTTAATGGGTTCTGTTTTTCCTGTATAACTCATTGTTTCAGGATCGAAACCAACAGCTTTATAGATTTTTGCAATTTCTTCGGTACCGGTATTGGTTCCTTTTTTGATCGCCTTGTGACAGTTCATACAAACCATGGCAGAAGGAATCATTGCATGTTTTGATTTTTCTACAGAAGAGTGGCAATATTGACAAGCGATTTTATTGTCGCCTGCGTGCACTTTATGCGAGAATGCAATTGGCTGCTCAGGTTTGTAGTTTTCGAAAACACCAACCTCTTTCAAGCGGTACCAACCATCGGCTAGTCCACCGAAAACAAAGAACAACACAAAAACAGAAACCACTACTTTATTTCTCCAAGCCCATGCTTTCCAGGTTTGCCAATAAGTAGCATCAGGAAGCTCAGGTTTTCCAGCTTTTTCGCGGTTAGCATTTACTAACTGACGACGAACTGATCCGGCCGAGAAAGCGATAATAGCGAAAATTACACCGAGGATAATCACCCACATGTAAGATCCACCTTCTTCTTTTTTCTCAGTCCCTTCAGCTGGTCCTGCAGCAGCAGTTGCAACCGGTGGAGTCCATGCTTCAATGTATTCGAAAATAGCATCGATTTCTTCGTTGGTAACTGCCTGTGGAGGCATTGCGCTTTTGTTAAAATCCTTGTAGATTTTGTTCGCATACGCATCGCCTGAAGCGATTACTTCTCCGGAGTTTTTGATCCATTTATAGAAATTCTCTTCACTGGAGTTTTTCTTCCAACGGTCGCGTGCACCTTTAAGCGCAGGACCTACAACGCGATCCTGAGGATGGTGACATGCGCCACAGGCGCCTTTAAACAAGGCTTCACCATCAGCAGCTGCAGTTGCAACCTGGGTAAAACTAAAATTGAAGAATAAGACTAAAAGGGCCGCGATTCCGGCGAGTCTATTGGTTTTTGCTTGGTAAGAAATGTTCATAGAATGTGGTCGACTTTGGTTGGAGAACTCTTAACCGAGGGCAAATTTATCAGAGAAAAGCAATGAGACTCCAAAATTGTCATAAAATTGTCAGAGAAGTTAATAATTTATAATAATTCTAAATAAGCCTTAATATTATACAATTTACTATCAAACGATTAGGTATTATTTGACCGCTTAAGTGTTGTTATTTTGCCAATAATATTCGGTTTAGCTCAAAAAATTGAAAATTCTGGCTTTTGGCAAGGCAATTGCTACCTTTGGTTCATGCAAAAAGTAATCGCACTTATCCTTTTGGTTTTTAGCTTTTCTAATCTCCTGGCACAGGAAGAAGACAATGACTGGAAGCTCTATAAGCCTGTTGGTCAAACTACTAAAGACAGCATTGTGAAACCCGGCAATGCTTCGTTCCAGCTTCCAAGTACTGGTAAGCAAGGGAAAGTTACCGTTCAAAAGGACAATCGCATTGATGGCTTAACTGAATTCGTTGGCACTCCTCAGAATGGAAAAGTGAATGTTACCATGAAAGGTTACCGTATTCAGGCCTACCTGGATAAGGACAAAAACAAGGTTAACCAACTTAGAGCCCAATACCTGTCGGCCCATTCTGAGCAACCCGCATACATCGATTTTCTTGCACCTAATTTCAGATTGCGCATTGGAGATTTCAGAACCAAATTAGATGCGTCAGCTTATCTGGAGCAGATAAAAGTCATTTTCCCGGATGCTATTATTGTAATGGACGATATCGAATTGCCCAAATACTAAATCAGAATTTAAAGCTGATACCGGCAAAGGCATTCCAGTTGAGTCCGGAATATAGATTACAGTTAGTCGTACCGTATACCAGTTTAAAAAAATCATTCAGTGGGAAACCGAAAGTCATTCTGGCCCCCGCTCTAATTCCAAATCCGGACTTGTGTTCATACAATAAAGTAAGTTCAATATCCGGAGAAAAGGAATGAAACCTGGCGGAGGCGTCAATACTGGTAAGTGTGGTATTGGATAAATCGAGGTAGTCTACTTTTCCGGATTGTTTTACTTCAGACCAGGAGAGTCCTCCGGAAATAAAACTCAGGTATTTGTTTTTATCCTTGATATAGCCAATCAATAACACCTGATATTGGGCATAAAATGTAAATGCCTGGAACGACAAATCAAGATTTTCCCTCATGCCATTAAAAAATAAAGGCGCGGATGCAGAAGAATCATCCATGTACCAGGTCAACTCTTCTTCCGGTGAATAACTTCCGTCGGAATTTTGCCACCAGGTATTCTTTTTATGAATTTCTCCTGTTGTTCCATAGGAAACTGCCCCATGTAAAAATGAATTTCTGCTCAACTGATATTGAATCCCCAATTGCGGATAAAATGAGCCATGAGCAAAATCGGCTTGTCCATACAGCCTTAACGAATGTGAATTATCCTTCGGCTGAGCATCACCCGACAGGGTGAAGAAAAGAAACAGCAAAACCAGAAAATGATACCTCATTAATCCAGTTTAAGTACCGCAAGAAAGGCTTGCTGAGGAACCTCAACACGACCTACCTGACGCATACGTTTTTTCCCTTCTTTTTGCTTTTCGAGCAGTTTTCGTTTACGCGAAATATCTCCACCATAACATTTAGCGGTTACATCTTTACGTAATGCCTTGATGGTTTCCCGCGCGATAATTTTTGCACCAATTGCAGCCTGAATAGGAATTTCGAATTGCTGGCGCGGGATTAATTCTTTCAGTTTTTCGCACATTTTTTTACCTAACTCAAAAGCATGATCGCGGTGAATGAGTGCGGAAAGTGCATCTACCTGTTCGGCATTTAATAAAATATCGAGTTTAACCAGGTCGGATTCTTTATATCCAATCGGAAAATAATCGAAGGAGGCATAACCTCTGGATAACGTTTTCAGTTTATCATAAAAATCAAATACCACCTCTCCAAGCGGAAGCTCAAATGAAAGCTCCACACGGTCGGTAGTAAGGAAGTTCTGATTGATAAGAACGCCTCTTTTACCAATACAAAGCGACATGATATTACCCAGGTATTCCGATTTTGTAATGATTTGTGCTTTAATATATGGTTCTTCTACCTTTTCTAATTTACTCGGATCCGGTAATTGAGAAGGGTTATGGACTTCGATCAATGTTCCTTTTTTATCATATGCTTTGTAGGATACGTTTGGAACCGTGGTAATAACCGTCATGTTAAATTCACGCTCGAGACGCTCCTGTATGATTTCCATATGCAGCAAGCCCAGAAATCCACAACGAAAGCCAAATCCTAATGCAGCCGATGATTCCGGTTCAAAAACCAGAGAAGCATCATTCAGCTGGAGCTTTTCCATCGCATCGCGAAGCTCGTCAAACTCATCCGTATCTACAGGATAAATTCCGGCGAACACCATTGGTTTTACATCTTCAAATCCTTTGATATCTTCAGCACATGGTCGCTCTTTATGCGTAATGGTATCCCCTACTTTAACGTCTTTTGCATTCTTAATTCCCGAAATAATATAGCCTACATCACCACAAGTGATTTCATTTTTCGGCATTAAGTCGAGTTTAAGTGTTCCAATCTCATCGGCATTGTATTCTTTGCCGGTATTGAAGAACTTCACTTTATCGCCCTTTTTAATAGAACCATTCATGATTCGCATAAATGCGATAATTCCACGAAAAGTATTGAATTCGGAGTCGAAAATTAAAGCCTGAAGCGGAGCATTCGGATCACCCTTTGGTGCAGGAATTCGTTCAATGACTGCATTTAACACATCATCCACTCCCAGTCCTGTTTTTCCGGATGCAGAAAGAATTTCTTCTCGTTTGCATCCCAATAAATCAACAATTTGATCTTTTACTTCTTCGGGCATTGCCCCCGGAAGATCGATTTTATTAAGAATCGGGATAATTTCAAGATCGTGATCCAAGGCCAAATACATGTTGGAAATAGTCTGAGCCTGAACCCCTTGGGCAGCATCCACTAACAAAAGTGCT
Organism: Flavobacteriales bacterium; assembly: GCA_019694795.1. Classification (NCBI taxonomy): domain Bacteria; kingdom Pseudomonadati; phylum Bacteroidota; class Flavobacteriia; order Flavobacteriales; species Flavobacteriales bacterium. Next base: position 10,615 of record JAIBBF010000067.1, read on the forward strand.
CCTTCGCAGGCCGCAATGGCTCGTGATACTTCGTAGGAAAAGTCAACGTGACCCGGCGTGTCGATCAAATTGAGAATATACTTTTCTCCTTTGTAGGTATATTCCATTTGAATGGCGTGGCTCTTAATGGTAATCCCTCTTTCACGTTCAAGGTCCATATCATCGAGAGTCTGTTCGGTAAGCTCCCGTTCACTTAGTGTACCGGTCATCTGCAATAAACGGTCGGCCAGGGTCGATTTACCATGGTCGATATGCGCAATGATGCAGAAATTTCGGATTTTCTTCATTTCCATACAGCCGCAAAAGTAAACAAATAAGGCATCCCTTAGGGCATTACCTCGAGATTAGCTTTTCTTTTTCGTCGGGACAAACCTATATTTGCGGTCCAAATCACTCCCATGAAAGTAATTGACCACCTGAAAGATGCCAAACGAACCTTGTTTTCGATTGAAATTCTGCCTCCTTTAAAAGGTAAGAGCATTCAATCGATTTTCGATGGAATTGATCCTTTGCTGGAGTTTGAACCTTCATTTATTGACGTCACCTACCACCGTGAAGAATATGTATATAAAAAACGAGATGGCGGATACCTGGAAAAGGTAAGCATCCGTAAGCGTCCGGGTACCGTTGGAATTTGTGCGGCCATCATGAACAAATACAAAATTGATGCAGTACCTCATATCATTTGTGGCGGATTCAGTAAGGAGGAAACCGAAAATGCATTAATTGATTTACAATTTTTGGGTATTGACAATGTTTTGGCACTTCGTGGCGACTCCATAAAAACCGAAAGCAGTTTTAACCCTGAACCAGATGGTCATGCCTACGCGCTGGATTTGGTGAATCATATTTCCAATATGAATAAGGGTCTATATCTTGAAGATGATGTTAAAGACATGGCCCCCACCAATTTCTGCATTGGCGTTGCCGGCTATCCTGAAAAGCATATGGAAGCTCCCAACATCAACAGTGATTTGAAATTTTTGAAAATGAAAGTTGATGCAGGTGCTGAGTATATTGTGACCCAAATGTTTTTCGATAATAAAAAATATTTTGAGTTTGTTGAATTGTGCAGGAAAAACGGGATTAATGTGCCCATTATTCCTGGTTTGAAAATTCTTACAGGCAAGAAGCAGTTAAGCGCATTACCAAAAATATTCCATATCGATTTACCGGAAGAGCTTTACGACGCTATTGACAAAGCGAAAGATGACAAAGAAGCTAAGGAAATTGGTATACAATGGTGCATTAAACAATCGAAGGAGTTAGTGAAAGCGAATGTGCCTTGTTTACATTTTTACACGATGGGTGTTAGTGAAGCCACACGAAGAGTAGCTAAAGAAGTCTTTTAATTTAAAGCCAAACCTTCGTTCCTTCGGAGCAGTTGGAACAGATATCTATATCTTTCCTTGAAGTAGAAACAGCTTT
>JAIBBF010000068.1 GCA_019694795.1 Flavobacteriales bacterium
GCTTCCACTTCGGTAGGATCTTCTTCGGTAGTATCGCGCATTTCGGCATAGTCGGGGTGACGGAACAATGCGTTATCATCGAGCGTTACTTTTGCATCTACTGCAATAATACGATCGTCGGATGTTTTAAATACAGGATTAATTTCAAACATGGAAGCATCGCAACCGAGGAATGCTTTGTAAAGCGCATCCACAAATTTCACCATGTCTTTAAACGCATTTCCGCTGGTTCCAAGATTAAAAGCAATCTTACGAGCCTGGAAAGGCATTAAGCCTACTTTCGGATCAATTTCTTCTTTAAAAATTAAATGTGGCGTTTCTTCCGCAACAGCTTCGATATCCATACCACCGGCAGGAGAATACATCACCAGGTGGCGACCCGTACCTCTGTCGAGAAGAATAGACATGTAATATTCTTTGTGCTCGGAAGGACCCGGATAATAAACATCCTCTGCAATAAGGACTTTATGAACTTTTTTACCGGTTGGCGGAGTTTGCGGGGTAATCAATTGCATACCGATGATGTTTGTCGCCTTTTCGCGAAGCTCATCGAGATTCTTTGCAACTTTTACACCACCACCTTTACCGCGGCCACCAGCGTGAATTTGCGCTTTAACAACAAAAAATTTAGTCCCGGTTTGATTCGCCAATAGCTTTCCGGCTTCAACAGCCTCTTCGGGAGTGTGGGCAAGGATACCACGTTGAACAGAAACACCAAACTTGGTGAGGATCTCTTTGCCTTGATATTCGTGAAGATTCATGATGTTTATTTTGGTGACCAAATGTAAGATTTGAAGCACAAGAATCAAAAAAAGTTTTCCAACAAAAAGGAAAAAGTCAGGGAGATTCAAACAATTGAAAATCAATGTAAAAAATAATATCCTTAACTTTGAATATGCTTACACTGTTGCTAATATTGATTGTTGGACAGCGATTTTACGATTATCAGGTAAAAAAAGGAGCCGATCCCTGGGTGTGGACAATGGGCGCCGTGGGACTCTATTTTGGTTTATACGCCCTCAACTACTTTGTTATTTTACCATTCCTTTACCATCAATTTCTGATTTCAATACCGAATTATCTCGTTTTGGCAATCCTGCAAAATGCATTACCATTAATCGGAAGCTTCATTTTATATTTTAAAATGAAAAATGGTGGAAAAGAAAAATCTGAAATTGAAAACACGAAAGAAGAAATCGTTCCCAGGGAAAAAATTCAGAAAATCGAAAAAGAAGAAACATCATCGCCTAAAATAAAAGATTCCAGTAAGCCTCCCGGTCCGGATACAGTTTAAAGCATCACCAGGTGAGATGTACTTTTTTTCCAATGGGAAAGTTGCTTTGGGTGTTTATAAAATAAATCACTTTGCCACCTTGTGATTTTACTTTGTATTCGGTTAATTCCCCACGAAAACTTATTGCCGAAATTACTCCGCTGAATTTTGATTTATGGCTCTGACAAATCCGAATGGCGGAAGGTCGAACATAAGTGGATTTTGAAATTTTATTAAACGAACCAAACAATTCTGCCTGGTAATCATTTTTGGGGTGATAATAAATCTCTTCCGGAGAGGCAATTCGCTCCACCGATCCCGCTTTCATAATCATAACACGATCGCTCAATTGCAAAACATCCGAACTGTCGTGCGAAATAAAAATCATGGAAAAACCCAATACCGATTTTAACTCTGCTAAAAATCGTAAAATCTCATTGCGGGTGCTATGATCTAAATGACTAAAAGGTTCATCCAGTAACAATAATTCGGGCTCCTCTGCTAATGCACAAGATATGGCAACCAATTGTTTTTGTCCCCCACTTAACGTAGCCGGTTTTTGATTCCGCTGCTCCCAGATTCCACATAATTTCAAAAGCATCTCCGCTTTTTCTTCTCTAAAACTCTTTTTATAGGATAATAAACGATGTTCAATATTTTCTTTCACGGTGTGATCGGGTAGCAAATCGAAATGTTGAGCCACCATTTTCATTTTGGGGTGACCGGGAACGAGTTCAAGAGAGGGACCCCTAACTTTTTCTTTCTTAAAAATTACACTACCTGAACTTGGATCGAGTAAACCGTAAATAATTTTAAGCAAGGTGGTTTTTCCGCTTCCACTTTTGCCTGCTATACCAATGACTTCACCCGGTGATAATGAAAATGAAATATTTTGTAAAACCTTTTCGGATCCACTGTATGAAAACTGAATATTTTTTACTTCAAGCATCATTTTAGCAGTGAACAATCTAAACTTAAATCAGGAGCTTCATAACAGCGATCATTGCAATTCCAGAATTTATTCAGTCGCAATTTCCCGCCATCGTATGCCGAATAAGTGGCTTGTCCAACAAAATAAGTTGCCTCTACCGAATAGCGTTCGTTCACGGGTAAATAGTGGGAGGTGACATTCATATAAGCCGTGTCGCGCAATACCACCAATCCATCTTCTATATTTCCATTGTAAATGGTATATGGAACTGGCGTATGATAACGGTCGTAACTCACCGTAATATTTACCCATGCAGAATCGGGACGTTCCGTATTGCAATACACATTCGGATCGCAATCGTCCGATTTAAAGCACGAGCTTAAAAACAATATTCCGGCGAAAACTAAAGCATATCGAATCATATCTCTCCGAGTAAAAAAGTTATACCAAAAAAGATGCGGTTATTGGGGATATTGATGTTTTTATTATCGAGAAAACAATAACCGAATTTAAAATAACCACTCTTACCCAAATCAAACGAAAATCCGGCCATGGGCGAAAATCCGAAATAACTTTGTGGAGCCTGTTTTAATCCCCTGTAATTGCCAAATAACCATCCCACCTTAGCCGCCAATAATGCACGGAGCGTTTTTGAACCGACATGCAATTCCAAAAATCGTTTTTCACCTTCAAGCGCAAGAAAAAACTTCTTTTCGAAATATTGACTAACATGGTTGGGCTTATCTACTATCTGTACCTTTTTAAAATAGGGTCGCATGTCAAACGACAAGGCAGCACCCCATTGATATTCGGTATCCTGAAGACCGTAATTAAAATCGAAATAAAAGTCATCCAAATTAAAATTGGTTCCAAACCCCAGGGCATACCGAAGCGGTTGGGGACTTCCTTTATAAAGGGAATCCGACTGACTATAAAGTGACAGCCCAATCAGCGAAAACAAAAGGAAAAATCCAGTTCGAATCATTTTGTAAATATAATAAAAAGGGAACGCCTCCAATTTGGCCTCTTATTTGATGAGCGGTAAATCAATAGTCCGATTTTTGGCTATTTTGCACGCTAGAAACGAATAACCATGAGAATTATTTCCATTAGTATTTTATTCCTTGCACTGGTTGGAGGGAATATCCAGGCTCAAAAGAAGGAATTGAGCAACGAATTGATCTGGGCATCCGGAACCTTTTATGCAGAAAGCGTAGATGAGGTTCGGTCCATGAACGACGGCGAACATTTTACGGTGCTGGAGGCCGATGGTAACATTCCGGTTGTAAACAAATATGCTTTTAAGGATTATAAAAAAGTGGGAGAAATTGTTTCATCCAAAGATATCCGGATAGATGGTGAATCATTAATGATTGAAGAATATGAATTCAATGCCGACGAAACAAAAATGTTAATCGCCACCGATATTGAACCAATTTACAGAAGATCGTATCTGGCCTACTTTTTCATCTACGATATTAAAACAAAAAAAACTACACCACTAGGTGATCACAAGGCTGGCAAACAAGCCCTGGCAGAATTCTCACCGGATGGAAAAAAAGTTGCGTTTACCCGCGACAACAATATTTTTATTTACGACCTCGCTTCCGGGAAAGAAACACAGGTTACCACCGACGGGAAGCGTAATGAAATTATCAATGGTAGTACGGATTGGGTTTATGAAGAAGAATTTTCAATTGTAAAAGGATTTTACTGGTCGCCCAACTCCACTAAAATTGCTTATTACCGATTCGACGAACGTGAAGTGAAGGAATTTACCATGACTTTTTACGGTGAATTATACCCTACCCTTTACACGTTTAAATATCCAAAGGCAGGGGAAGACAATTCCAAAATCTCACTATTTGTGTACGATGTAGCTGCCAGCAAGTCAAACGCCATCGATTTAGGTCCAGAAACAGATATTTACATCCCAAGAATAAAATGGACCAACAGCGATGATCAACTTTGCGTATTGCGCATGAATCGTTTGCAAAACAATCTTGAATATTGTTTGGTAAACACCAAAAATTCTAGCTTGTCGCTGCAAGCAATTTACACGGAGACTTCGAAAACGTATGTGGAAATTACAGACGATTTAATCTTTTTGAAAGGAAAAGAAGCGTTTATCCGCACCTCAGAAAAAGATGGTTACAATCACATTTACCTGATCGATTTCAAAGGAAATTCTACCCAAATCACTAAAGGGAATTGGGATGTTGTAGAGTTTAAGGGACTGGACGAAAAAACAGGTTTTATTTATTACATCTCCGCAGAATCGGCCCCTTATCAAAAGGATTTATTTGCCATTAAGCTGGATGGATCCGGTAAGAAAAAACTATCTACTAAACCCGGAACCAATGATGCTTTCTTTTCTACCGGAATGAAATATTATATCAATTACCACAGTGATGCAAATACACCCTATTTCATTACACTTCACAATGCCAGTGGTAAAGAAATTAAAGTGCTTAAAGACAATAAAGAAATCATTGGTCGAATGGGTCAATACAACCTCTCGAAAAAGGAATTCTTCAAGTTTACTACCAGCGAAAATGTGAATCTGGATGGCTGGATGATTAAACCAGTCAATTTCGATCCGAACAAAAAATATCCGGTGTATATGTTTGTTTATGGTGGACCCGGTAATAACGAAGTAACCGATTCATGGGATGGTCCAAATTATTTCTGGCACCAACTCCTTGCTCAGAAAGGATATTTGGTAGTGTGTGTAGATCCGAGAGGAACCATGTTTAAAGGTGAAGCATTTAAAAAATCGACTTATCTGCAATTGGGAAAACTCGAAACGCAAGATTGCATTGAAACAGCTAAATGGTTGGGACAACAAAGTTATGTCGACAAAAACCGGATCGGCATTCAGGGTTGGAGTTTTGGAGGTTATATGACTTTGTTATGCATGACCAAGGGAGCCGATTATTTCAAAATGGGAATCTCGGTAGCACCAGTCACCAACTGGAGATTTTACGATAATATTTACACCGAACGGTTTATGCGTCGTCCGCAGGAAAATGCCAATGGATACGATGACAATTCACCGATCAATCACGCCAAAAAATTAAAAGGAAAATTATTGCTGGTGCATGGGTCTGGCGACGACAATGTACATTACCAGAACACCATGGAAATGATTAATTCATTTGTGAAAGCAAATCGTCAATTTGATTTATTTATTTATCCAAACAGAAATCACGGCATATATGGAGGCACCACTCGTCTTCATTTATTTACCATGATGACCAATTATGTGGAGAAAAATCTCTGATTCTGTTTTACTTATTTTATTCTTCCACATTCAGGTTTCAGCACAACGAAATCTGAATGTGGAGGTTAAAACCAGGACTGGTCAACCCCTTGAACAAATTCGTATAGAAATTTCAGAAAAAGGAATTCCTCTTTTTGAGAAGAAAACGGATGAAAAAGGCTTTGTTTCCTTTCAATTACCCTCTCGTTTTTATTCTGGGGATACCATTTCCATTACCGTGAAAATTTACCCGCCGGAAAATTATTCCTGCATTGGTCCGGATAAAAAATCCATTATGGTCAACCCAAGCGGTCAAACCATTTCCACCGGATTTACACTTGAAAAAGGTCCCCTTTTAAGCCGGGATATTCGTTTTCATTTTAAATACGGAGTTCTATTGGAAGATGCTTCGCATGCAAAAACACTTCAGCAAAGCATTGAATTATCGAAATCGGAAAAGGGAATCGTTTTAATTGCTTATTACCTTAAAAATGAAAAAGCAAAAAATGGAAAAAAAAGGGCAAAGCTGTTAAAACAATACCTCATTAAAAAGGGAATTCCCGAATCGAAAATTAAAATTGGAACTCCCCAAAAATGTGAAGTCCCCTTCGAATTAAAACCCGGAGAACAACTGACCACAGAACAGCTGGACATCCTGTATTACCGCTGCACAGGAATTTCGGTTATTGCCGGATTCGATAACTAAATTCTTAGTTAATGCCTGCAATGGCACGAATATCTTCCATGATTTTCTTAGCCAACTGATCCGCATTATCCATGGAGGATGATTCGGAATAAATTCGAATGATGGGTTCCGTATTCGATTTGCGTAAATGCACCCATTCCTTTCCGAATTCAATTTTTACTCCATCCACATCATTAATGGGTTGACCAGCATACTTTTTCTTCATCTCGAGTAAAACCTTATCTACATCGATGGAAGGCGTTAATTCAATCTTGTTCTTTGAAATAAAGTAATCCGGATAGGATTTACGCAATGCCGAACAGGTCATTTTCTTCTCTGCAAGCAAGGTTAAAAACAAGGCTATTCCTGCAAGTGCATCTCTTCCGTAATGCAAATCGGGTAAAATTACTCCTCCGTTTCCTTCTCCTCCGATAACAGCATTTACCTTACGCATCATTTCAACCACGTTAACCTCTCCTACTGCAGAAGCAGAATAAGTTCCTCCCTTTGCTTCAGTAACATCACGAAGTGCGCGGGTGGAAGATAGATTGGAAACGGTGTTTCCTTTTTTGTGTTGTAACACTAAATCGGCTACGGCTACCAGTGTATATTCTTCTCCAAACATAGAGCCGTCTTCGCATACCATGGCTAAACGATCAACATCAGGGTCAACAACCAGTCCGACATCTGCCTTTTCTTTTTTGATTAATGCAGAAATCTCAGTTAAATGTTCCGGAAGGGGCTCCGGGTTATGAGGGAATTGTCCATTAGGCTCGCAAAATAATCGCGTAACTTTTTTCACTCCTAAAGCTTCCAGTAGCATGGGGACAGCAATTCCACCGCTCGAATTCACTGCATCTACCACCACATGAAATCCTGCATCACGAATAGCCGCAACATTCACATAAGGCAATTGCAAAATCTGATCGATATGTTTTTTCATCCAGGTATCGTCCAGAGAAACAGTTCCCAAATGATCCACTTCTGCAAATGAATACAATTCCTGCTCTGCTCTTCTCAAAACTTCAGCTCCATCCTGAGCCGAAATAAATTCACCTTTTTCATTAAGAAGTTTCAATGCATTCCATTGCTTCGGATTATGAGAAGCAGTTAAAATTATACCTCCATGCGCTTGTTCTCCGGGCACTGCCACCTCAACGGTTGGTGTTGTAGATAAGCCAAGATCAATGACATCAATTCCGAGTCCTTGTAACGTTGAACAAACCAGGTTACGAATCATTTCACCCGAAATCCGTGCATCTCTCCCGAGTACAATCTTTACTTTTTTACCGGGATTTCGCTCTAGAATAATGCTACCAAATGCTGCAGTAAATTTAACGGCATCTACAGGGGTTAACGCTTCACCAACGTTTCCGCCAATGGTACCACGTATTCCGGAAATGGATTTTATAAGTGTCATTTTTCAGATTTTGCTCAAAATTAAATGCTCTGCCGGAAGTGCATCAGGCGCCGACGATTATTTTACCAACAACACACCTTCAATTAACTGAAGATGAAGCCAGTTCAGAAAATTCAACGTCAGGATATTAACATCATTTTTTGCTACCGACCCCAGATCTTTATAACTTACACAAAAACAGATTATTATCATATATATTGACTTTTGAATTTGTTAATAGTTGACCTGTTCTTTTCCGGTGCATTTTGTCATTTGTGCTATCTTTGCACTAGAAATTACACTATGCAAGAAGGCAACGGATTCAACGATCCATCCGGTGAAGAACGAGAAGATTTAGGTCCCCACCTTAGTCGCTTTGAGGAGATGATGAGGAACAATGGGAATTATTTCTTTGATGTAGATGTATTTGAAGCGCTGATTGATCATTACCTCGAAAAAAACGATATTAAATCGGCATTAAAGGGAATTTCCATTGGTATTTCCCAACATCCGGATGCTGTTCCCATTCTTTTACGCAAGGCAGAAATTCATGCTTCTTCGGGTAAATTGAATAAATCGTTAGAGATCCTCAACCGCATTGAGCATTTGGATCCTTACAATGAAGATTCATTTATATTGAAAGCAGGGATTTATTCCCAATTGAGGAATCACGAAGAAGCCATTCGTTGTTTGAAGCAGGCGATTCGATTAGCCGAAGGTGAGAATGATGATTTGTATGTGGATCTGGCTTTTGAATATGAGAACCTGAAGAAGTGGGACAAAGCCATTGAGTGTTTAAAATCTGCCTTAAAATCGAACCCCGAGAATGAGGCTGCCATTTTTGAATTGGCTTATTGTTTCGAGATTAGTGGTCAAGGCGAAAACAGCATTCAGTTTTTCAATGATTTCATTGACAACCATCCCTACTCTTTTTCGGCCTGGTACAATCTGGGGAATTCGTATATCCGGAAAGGATTATTCGAAAAGGCTATAGAAGCGTTTGATTTTTGCATTACCATCAATGAAAATTTTTCTTCGGCCTACTTCAACAAAGCGAACGCCTATGTTCAGTTGGAAATGTATCACGAAGCGATTAATTGTTATGCAGAAACCTTCCTTTACGAAGAGCCGCAGGCAATTACCTATTGTTACATTGGCGAATGCTTCGAAAAATTAGAAATGCCCGAAGAAGCATTTGAGAATTTTTTAAAAGCGACCGAAATAGATGAGGACCTGGCCGATGGATGGCTGGGAATGGGGATTGCATTGAGCATGATGGAAAAGCACAAGGAAGCTATTCCCTATCTCGAAAAAGCAAAAGCACTGGAAGATAAAAGTTCCGATACCTGGTATATTCTGGGAGAAGTGCTGGATAAAGCCAATGACATTTCCGGATCTCAGCAATCATTCCTGAAAGCGCTGGAGCTCGACGGCGATAATCCCGAATTGATCATGGATTATACCGATTTTTTAAAGCGTAGGTTCAGTTTACAAGAAGCACTGGAAGAAATGGATAAACACATCCTTCGTTTTCCTCAGCAAGCTGAATTGTTGTACCGCCAATCGGTATACCTCCTCGAAAGCGGGAAAAAGGCACAGGCCATGGAAATGCTGGCAGAGGCGCTTTCCCTTAACTTTGAAGAGCACGAAGAATTATTTGATTACCTTCCCGAACTAAAAAATAATAACGATATCGTCGAATTAATAGAACATTATCGAAACTCATGAATTTTACATTACCACATATTCCGGAACGCACCGTTAAACCAAGAGAGAGCGGTGTAACAATGATGATGGACAAAGGTCTGTCGGTAACAGAAGCTGAAGCATTTTGCGAAGGATCGGGATTATATACCGACCTCGTTAAATTCGGATTCGGAACATCGATGGTTACTCCAAGGTTGGAGGACAAACTCGCTGTGTATAAAAATGCCGGATTAAAATGTTATTTCGGCGGAACCCTTTTTGAAGCATTTATTGCACGCGGAAAATTTGATGAGTACCGCAAATTGCTTAGCAAATACAAGTTGGAATATGCAGAGGTTTCGGATGGATCCATCGTTCTGGATCATGATGAAAAATGCAAATACATCGAAATCCTTTCGAAAGATTTTACGGTTCTCTCCGAAGTTGGATCGAAAGAGGCAGGGATTTTAATCAGTCCCGCCCGCTGGATTAAAATGATGACCAAAGAAATTGAAGCCGGTGCTTGGAAAGTGATTGCAGAAGGTCGTGAAAGTGGCACAGTAGGAATTTTTCGTCCGAGTGGTCATGCACACACGGTGCTCATCAATCGCATCACCGCAAAAGTTCCTGCAGAAAAAATCATGTGGGAAGCACCCAAAAAAGAACAACAAGTTTGGTTTATCAAGCATTTTGGTGCTAATGTAAACCTTGGAAATATTGCACCTTTCGAAGTGATTGCCATGGAATGTCTTCGTTTAGGATTACGTGGCGATACCTTCTTCCATTTTCTTCCGGAAGAAATCGTTAAAAAAATTAAGCACCCAGAAAAACCAAAAAAATGAAAGAGATCACTGTACGTGAATTAAAAGCGAAAATCGACGCCAAAGAAAACTTTCAATTGATTGATGTTCGCGAAGATTACGAAGTAGAAATTGCTCATATTGGTGGACTTCACATTAAAATGGGTGATGTGATGGACAATCTCGACAAAATCAAAAAAGACATTCCTGTTTATGTGCATTGCCGTAGCGGTAAACGATCGGCGGCTATTTGCCAGGCACTCGAAAGTGCTGGTTATACCAATGTAGCCAACGTTGCCGGAGGAATACTTGCCTGGGCGGATGAAGTGGATCCAACAATGTCGAAATACTAATGAGCAGAACTGCTAAAGATTATTCCCTGATTTTTTTAAAAGGAATCGGAATGGGTGCTGCTGATGTTGTGCCCGGCGTTTCCGGAGGAACCATTGCATTTATTTCGGGTATTTATGAGGAACTTCTGGGTTCTATCAATTCCGTAAATCTCAAAAACGCAAAATTAATTATCACCAAAGGTGAAGGAATTAAATCCTTCTGGAAAGCAATTAACGGGAATTTTCTGGCAAGTTTGATGCTGGGTATTGGCATAAGTATTGCCTCATTGGCAAAAGCGATTACCTGGATGCTGGAACATCACCCGGTGATGATATGGTCCTTCTTTTTTGGCTTAGTGCTCGCTTCGATTTTTTATGTTGGAAAAGAAATTACCAAATGGAATTTGCCGGTAATAGTCATGTTCATTTTAGGTACAGCCATTGCTTATTACATTACGGTATTGGGAAAAAGTGATGCTTCTACTTCTCTCCCATATCTTTTTCTCTGCGGCAGTATTGCCATTTGTGCCATGATTTTGCCCGGGATTTCCGGAAGTTTTATTCTTGTTTTATTGGGTGCTTATTCAGTTGTTTTAGGTGCTATTCATACTATGGATTTAAAAATCATAGCTGTATTCGCCACTGGATGTGTTGTGGGATTATTATTGTTTAGCCGACTCCTTTCTTACCTGCTTAAAAACTTTCATAATGTCACCGTTGCCCTGCTGGCCGGATTCATGTTGGGTTCCTTAAATAAAGTTTGGCCATGGAAAGAAACGATTTCATTTTATGAAAATTCAAAAGGAGAAAAAATTCCATTCCAGGAAGCGAATATTCTGCCCACCGATAATTCATGGCAAATTGCAATTTTAGCATTCATCGTAGGCTTCATTCTCATTTTTGCCATTGAGTGGATTGCAGGAAGGAAAAAAACGTCAGAAGCCTGATATGAAATACAGGGAACTTAGTTCAGCTGAAGTAATGGATTTAAAGCAGCTCATTGGCGGTGATGCTGTGTTTACCGATGCGGATCTTTGTAAAGAATACGGACACGACGAAACCGAAGATTTCAATTTCCCTCCTTCCGCAGTGGTAAAACCACGTTCCGCATCAGAAGTTTCTCTTGTTTTAAAATACGCCAACGAACATGCAATTCCCGTTACGGCTATTGGTTCTAAAACGGGATTATCAGGCGGTGCTTTGGCTGTTTATGGAGGTATCGGACTTTCCACTGAGCGATTAAATCGTATTCTCGAAATCGACGAAAAAAATTTACAAGTCACGGTAGAGCCGGGAGTTATTACGCAGGTATTACAAGAAGCTGTCATTGAAAAAGGACTCTTCTACCCTGTAGATCCATCTTCCCGCGGTTCATGTTCCATTGGAGGAAATCTGGCAGAAAATTCGGGCGGACCCCGTGCTGTGAAATATGGGGTTACAAAAGATTATGTACTCAACCTCGAAGTGGTTTTGGCCAATGGAGAAATAATTTGGACCGGAGCAAATACATTAAAAAATTCCACCGGTTATAATCTTACCCAATTAATGGTTGGCAGCGAAGGCACCCTCGGGGTGATCACAAAAGCGGTTCTAAAATTATGGCC
>JAIBBF010000069.1 GCA_019694795.1 Flavobacteriales bacterium
TATCCCATTTCTTTTTCGGAAAAAGGAAACATAGCACCCCAGGATTCTGAATGTAAACCGAGTTTTTCGCTGTACCATTTTCTTAATTCTTCCGGGTTTTTCGATTTAAAAAACACACCGCCGAGTCCAATAATTTTTGCCATACACCTAAAAAAAAGCCCCGATGAAGTATAATCACCGGGGCATGGGTTAAATAAAATTATTTACTGATTACAATCTTTTTAATTAAAGTACTTCCCTCTGAAGTGTAATTGATAAAGTACACCCCGTTAGGTTGTCCGCTTACATCCACTTTATAACGATTGTTTCCTGAAGAGGCTGGAATAGTCATGACCACTTCTCCCAATGTGTTGGTGATGGAAATAGTGCCGTTGGTATGATCGGAAGCTTTGAGCTCGATGTTAATTAATCCGTTGGCAGGATTTGGCCATACCAGCATGTAATTGTTGGCATCAAACGATTGTTCTTCTACACCCACAACACAATTTCCTATTGCAGTTGCAGGAACTTTTTCATAGGAGGAATTCACCATGTCCACAATGTTTGCAATACAAATCGGATCACCGGTTAAGGTTTGGTAATAAACTCTTACAAAGGGAACCGGAGTAACGTTTTTCGGAATGGTGGAGTCGATGGTGGAGTGACCGATAATTTTATTTCCGCCAACGATGAATTGTGGATTGTGTGGGAAATCGGTGGTGTTGTACAATGGAAGTACATCCAAAATAGTAAGACCACTCATATCGAATTCGAAAGCTTTTAATTTCGAATCCGGATTTAAGATGGAGATATCGACATAACCATTGGTATAATCTACATTGTCAATCATTAAATAAACATTCTGATTGGTATTTAAAACGCCATGCGGGAAGAAACATAATCCGTTGTAGTTGGTTGCATGATTATCGCAATTGGTCATTAAAGCTGCATCGAAAACGGAGAGGTGACCATCAGCATTTAAGTCGTTACAGGTTTGGGCTGTAAGTGTGTTGTTTAAAATACCATCTACGTACAATTGAGAGTCGTTAGTTGTTTGTTGGTTGTCCACATTTAAATCTCCCATTAAGGCAGATCCGCCACAAACGCCGTTACAGTCAATTTGTGTATTTCCATAAGGAACACCGGCACAATCTGTATAAGGATCACATTGTGTATCGATGGTGAAATTTTTGTGTCCGAATGCATCGATGTAAATGTTAATACAAACCTGAGCCCAGTTATTGGTGAAATCTGTTTCAACACGACCCAAAGCATCGGGAGATTGGTCCCAGTTTACTTTTACAGCAAGAATATAATCACCCGGTGTTACATCGGTAATATCAATCCACTGACAATCTAATCCTGCGCTGTAAATATCTCCGCAACCGTGTGAGATACCCATGTTACCGCATCCGTATTGTGCAGTTCCTCCACCTGAACATTCGAGATCGAGAACGCAAAAACCGTTTTTAAATCCAATAGGAACTGTTTGTCCCGTAGTTTTATAGAGCACATACTCTGCGTATCCTTCATAGTGCCAGTGACCGTGACAATTGGTGTTGGTAAATTGGTTGGGTTGATTGGTTGGATTACCAATAAAATAATCCATTGCCCCTTCGTTTTTAATGTGGGTTGTAAAACGAATGATATCACGCGTGCCGTAGCCTCTTAAACAACTTTCCTGCACCCAGCAATTGGTGGCAATAACCTGATCCCAATACATGGAACTTTCAAGTTCAGATTGTACTACGGATAAGTCGGGACCGGCAGGACAGTTTACATCAGGCCAATATAAACAAGATCCATCCGATACTGTTGCAAGTGGATTGTAATTACAAGCTGTAGGATCAGTACATCCTGTTATCGGACCCACGTAATCGATAAAGAAATCGATCGGTCCGCCGCACAATGCATTATTCGAACCGATACGGATGTAATAGGTTTGCGAAGGATCTAATGCTGCAGAAACTTGTGCTAATTGCGCATTGATGCCGCAGTTACCTGCATTGTCGTCGTAATAAATAGTACCCTGATTGGTATTGTTCCATACCAGGTTATTGCAATGATCGTACACCCAAATTTTAGTGTCGCATGTATTGGTAGGCACGCAGGTCGAAATCAAATACATTCCTGAAACGGGAGGTGTAAATGAATACCAATAGTCATTACCCGGTGCAGTATAAGAAAGCGTATCCACTACAATGGCATCGCCACACGTTGTACCTGGTGCGCAGTTAAATGAAGTAGCATCTTGTGTTGCATATTGTCCACCGGATGCAACTAAAATTCCATCTAATGTTACCGAATAAGAACCATTACCATATCCACAACAAATACCGTCGCCGAAGCTGTCGTACATGGTAAAAGTGACACATTGTGAAGTTGGAATACACAAGGTGTCGCCAATGTAGGTTCCCTGGGCAATGACCACATTCGATTGGTCGGTAAGTTTCCAGCTAATTTCGTTGGGATAGTTATCCGGAGTAATATGAATCAGAACCTCTGATTGTCCGGGTCCGCATTGCGCATACATCGTATGGCTGAGGAAAAGAGCACTAAATAAGAGTAACAGTTTTTTCATAGCAAAAAGATCGTCTTTAAATATACAAAAAAGAAAACCCTGAAACCATATAAACCAGGAGAAATAAAAAAGCCCTCTGAATATCAGAGGGCTTTTTATAAATAGATTGAAAACAGATTAGTTTACTTTCTCAGAAAGTTCAGCACCTGCTTTGAATTTTACCACGTTTTTCTTCGCGATTTTAATTTCTTCTCCGGTTTTTGGATTACGACCTTTACGTGCAGCACGCTTAGAGATTGCGAAAGAACCGAAGCCTACAAGAGCAACACGGTCACCTTTTTTAAGAGCTTTAGTAGTAGCGCTAACGAATCCGTCGAGAGCACGTTTTGCATCAGCCTTTGAAAGACCAGACTCTGCTGCGATAGCATCGATGATTTCTGCTTTGTTCATGTTGTTTGGTTTTATAAAGTTTAACAATTGATTTCAAACAAATATAGTCGCTGCATTTTTGCCACCAAGCCCCTGTTTATAGTAATGCTACTTTCTGTTGAAAAAATGCAGTTATTGTTGAAAAGCCTTCGCTGAAAGCTAGTGTTTTCGAGGCTTTTAGGTAGGTTTAGGTCCCTTTGCTTATTGATTTTTATAAATAACGCGATCGGATCCGTCGAAATTGGGCGATTGAATGGAGAGTACTTTTAGGGGAATATCGGAGCTGACCTGAACCGAATGCCAGGTGTTTTTGGGAATGAAAATCACATCACCCGGGTGAAGAACAAAGCGATCTGAGCCGAGGGTCATTACTCCTTCGCCTTCTAAAATCACCACGTTTTCGGTATGCCATTCGTGTTTGTGCATTTTCACTTCCTGCTTAATAAAAATGATAAAGCTGGAGCTCAAACTATCTGCAGCTATTTGGTGCACATAAATATTCTCATACTCAGCCGGCGCCTGAATGTTTTGATGAGGAACCACTTGTTGCGCATGCAATGAACCAAGGAATAAAAAAGTGGTCAGGAAAATTAACAGGTAAGGTTTAGTGGAAATCATTTCTAGTGTATATTCACTCAAAAATAAGCAAATGAAGAATACGGTAAACGATCCCGGATTAGGAAGTAAATTCGATGGTAATGTTAGCCGAATGATCGGAAAGGATTGAAAGTTCAATGTCCGCCGCATTGGAGAAATTTCATCCATTCGCGATACCTATCAATTTTTGGTGCGGATTTCGTGGTGGAGGTTTAATCTGATTTTGCTAACCTATTTTATTGTACTCAATGGATTATTTGCAGGTCTTTATGTAGCATTAGGTATTGAAAACATCAAAGGTGTACCACCGGGTGATGCTTTGGATGATTTTCTCAATGCATTTTATTTTTCCGTTCAAACCTTTTCATCGGTTGGCTATGGAAGTTTCTCTCCAAGCGGACACCCCACATTAATCGTCGCTTCCTTTGAAGCCATGTTCGGTTTAGTAAGTTTTGCCTTGGCAACGGGATTATTATACGGCCGATTCAGCAAACCAAAATCGCGTTTGATTTATAGCAACAACGCCATTATTACACCACATCGTGAGGGAATGGCGCTGATGTTTCGGGTGGCGAATCACCGTTCAACGGTGCTGATGGAGATGTCGTGCACTGTTTTATGTACCCTGGCCGAAAGAGATAAGGATGGAAATTTCATAAGGAAATATTACGGTTTACCATTGGAAATTGATTCGATACATTTTTTTCCGATTAGCTGGACCCTTGTTCATCAACTGGATGATAAGAGTCCGTTTTACGGCATGAATGAAACGCAGATTCGGGAATCGATGGCTGAACTGATGATTTTAATTAAAGGATTTGATGAAACCTTTTCGCAGGAAATTCACTCCCGATACAGTTATGTGGTGAACGAATTCAAATGGAATCATCGCTTTTTACCCTGTTTCCACGTGGAGGAAGATGGTTCGGTGAGCATAGATTTAGGAAAGGTTAGCGACATTGCTCCAATTGAAGCCTAGGGCTGTTTTTTTACTAACTTTGTAAGGTGAAGTCGACATCAGAAATTTTACTTAGCGACGAATTAAAATCGGGTCATCTTTTGCCGGTAATGGAACATTTTTACACCATTCAGGGTGAAGGATCCAATACAGGAAGAGCAGCCTATTTTATTCGCCTGGGTGGATGCGATGTGGGTTGTGTATGGTGCGATGTGAAAGAGAGTTGGGATATTGAACCGCATCCGAAAATGACGCTGGATGAAATTCTGGAAGAAGTGTTGGAATTTGGAGCTAAATTATGTGTCATCACCGGAGGTGAACCTGCTTTGTTTAATCTGGAACCACTTACGGCATTGCTCAGGAATAATGGCATAGAAACTGCAATAGAAACCTCAGGAACCAGGGAACTAACCGGAAAATGGGATACCGTTTGTTTCTCGCCTAAAAAATTTAAATTGCCTGTTGAATCTATTTATAAACAGGCCAACGAATTAAAAGTGATTGTTTATCACCCGAGTGACCTCCAATGGGCGGATGAGCATGCGGAAAAAGTGAATTCAAATTGCCTATTATACCTTCAACCGGAATGGAGCAGAGAAGAAGAAATGTTACCAATCATCATCGATCACGTTAAGAGATCACCACGGTGGCGTATTTCTCTTCAAACTCATAAATACATGAACATACCATGAACACGATAAAAAACATTTTAAGCTTTACGCTTTTTTTATTTTTAATGAGTTGCGCAACTGCTCAGCCTCAGCGTGAATACAGCTCGAGCAATAAAAAAGCAATCAAAGCTTATGAAGCAGCATTAACTGCCTATAACACGTTTGATCCCCGCACGGGAATGCCGGATTTAAAGGGTGCAGAATCTAACCTTACAAAATCCATTAAGAGCGATCCTAATTTTATTGAAGCTTATTTGCTGATGTCCCAGGTGTATCAGGACTGGGGCAAATCGAAAGAGGCGATTGACTATTTGAAAAAATCAATCGAAATCAATCCTAATTTTTTTCCCAACAGCTTTTTCTTTTTAGCGCGACTCGAATTCAATGAGGGAAATTATGCCGATGCAAAGGTGCATGCCGAAAAATATTTAAGTTTTCCCCGCGTACCGGAGGATATGAAAAGAGCGGGACAAAAAATTGTTTCTAATTCCGAATTTGCAATGAAACTCATTGCTAATCCAGTTCCCTTTACACCGGTAAATTTAGGTCCGGGCGTAAATACGGATCGTCCTGAATATTTTCCGACCATTACGGCAGATGATAATACGTTATTGTTTACACGTTTGGTTGTTGATCCGAACGCACAGCAAGGTGGAGTGCAGGAAGATTTTTTTGTGAGTCAGAAACGCGGTGGACAATGGTCCACTGCCCGAAGTATTTCTTCCCGGATTAATACTTTGTACAATGAGGGAGCTCCTTCATTAGCTTCTGATGGACAAACACTGATCTTTACCGCTTGCGAAATTTTTGATAGTTACGGTGATTACCGCGATGGATTTGGTTCTTGTGATTTATTTGTAACACGGAGAATTGGAAATGAATGGACCGTTCCTGTTAATTTAGGAGAGACCATTAATTCCGCCAATTGGGAATCGCAACCTTCTTTTTCTGCTGATGGAAAAACCTTGTATTTCATTCGGGGAACACGCAGTAAAGATGGAAGAAGAACCGGAGATATCTGGTATGCCACTTTAAATAAAAGCGGAGAATGGAATCGTCCGCAACGTTTGTCGGATGTGGTAAACACCGATGGCAATGAAGCCAGTGTATTAATTCACCCTGATGGACAAACCTTGTATTTCTCATCGGATGGTCACCCCGGAATGGGTAACCTGGATATTTTCGTAAGCAGAAAACAGCCGGATGGATCATGGGGTAAACCGGAAAATTTAGGTTATCCGATCAACACCCATGCTGAGGAAAATTCATTGTTGGTTTCGTCGGACGGTAAAGTTGCATTTTTTGCATCGGATCGTCCGGGAGGATTTGGTGATCTTGATTTGTATTCCTTCGAATTACCAGCCAATGTTCGTCCTCAGTTCACCACCTATTTCAAAGGCATTGTATACGATGCAAAAACTAAAAAACCTCTGGAAGCGAAATTTGAATTAATTGATTTGCGCACCGGTGAAGTAGTGGTTACCAGTTACAGCAATGAAGCCAATGGTGAATTTATGGTTGCACTGGCTACCAATCGCGATTATGCTTTAAATGTAAATAAGCGTGGATATAATTTCTACTCGAAAAACTTTAATCTCACAGAGCGAAAAGGGGAGTCGGATCCATTCCTGATGGATGTACCGCTGGTACCGCTGGAGATGCAGGAAGTGGTTCGTTTGGATAATGTGTTTTTCGATTTGGATAAATCAACCTTGCGTCCGGAATCTAAAATTGAGCTGGATAAACTCTATGCATTTTTGATGAATAATCCGAAAATAAAAATTCAGTTAAACGGACATACGGATAATCGTGGCGATAAAGCGCACAATCAAAAATTATCTGAAGACCGCGCAAAAGCTGTAGTGGATTATCTCATTGCTAAAGGCATTGAACCTGGACGATTAAGCTCGAAAGGTTTTGGAGATACAAAACCCATTATTGCGGATCCAAAAACCGAAGCGGATCATCAAATGAATCGTAGAACCGAATACATCATTCTACAATAAGATGCCGCGCTATTTTTTGGAGATTGCTTATGATGGAACACCTTATCATGGTTGGCAGATTCAACCGAGAGTGAATACTGTTCAGCTTGAAATTGAAAATGCATTAACAAAACTAAATTCAGGTAACCGTATTCCAACCATTGGTTGTGGCAGGACAGATACCGGAGTGCATGCCCGTCAGTTTTTCCTCCATTTCGATATAGAGAAATTACCCTGCGATGAGGAGATGTTTATTTTCAAGTTAAACCGAATTTTACCGCATTCCATTGGGGTATATCGTTTACTGGAAGTTAATCCGAAAGCGCATGCCCGTTTCGATGCGAATTCGCGCACGTATGAATATCATATTCATTATTTAAAAAATCCTTTTTTAGATAACAGAAGCTGGAATCTTTGGTCGCCCTTAGACCTGGATGCCATGAACATTGCTGCTGCCCATTTGTTAAACCATCGCGATTTCGCTGCTTTTCAAAAATCTGGCGGCAATGCGAACACTTCAATTTGTACAGTAATGAAAGCAGAATGGGTAGGCGATGATGAGCGTTTGATGTTTACCATTAAGGCTAATCGTTTTTTACGAAATATGGTTAGAGCCATTGTAGGAACGCTGGTAGAAGTGGGGAAGGGGAGAATGAGTCCGGATGAATTTAATGCCATTATCGCTTCATTAAAACGCACAGAAGCAGGGGAGTCGGTACCGGCAGATGGATTGTTTTTAACCAATGTAACTTATCCTTACCTTCGCGACCAATTACGATGAGCGCAACAGGAAAAGCTTTTGACTGGAAAATTCTGAAAAGGGTTTTAAATTATGTACGACCGTATCGTGCTGCGTTTAATATTTCGATTGGACTCACCATCGTATTGGCTTTTATTGGAATTGTCCGCACCGAATTATTGGGCTATATCATCGATTATACCACCGGAAAAGATGCCGTACATCCATTCCCCGGCTTAATTGATTTGTTCGATGCCATTACAACGGGACGAAGTAAAATGTCGGCCTTAAACATTGTTACACTCATTATCGTTGTCATTTTATTACTGGAGGCCTTCTTTCAGTATTATCAAATGCTATTGGCAAACAAAGTATCGCAGTCGGTAACCATTGATATGCGGACTTCGTTGTTTTCTCACATACTTCATTTTCGTTTAAAGTATTTCGATAATACGGCAATTGGTACTTTGGTCACCCGGGTGATTTCTGATATTGAGACGATAGCTGATATTTTTTACGAAGGATTAATTTCAGTAGCGGGAGATATCGTTAAACTGGTGGTGGTATTGGTCATTATGTTCTGGGTAAACTGGGAGTTGGCGCTTTATACCTTGATTCCGATTCCGCTTTTATTACTTGCAACCCGTGTTTTTCAGAAGAGTATTAAGAAATCATTTCAGAGTGTGCGTACTCAGGTAGCCCGTTTAAATGCATTTGTGCAGGAACATGTAACGGGTATGAGTATTGTTCAAATTTTCAATCGCGAAGAAGAAGAGATGGATAAATTTAAATCCATCAATAAATCGCACCGGAAAGCACATATTGATTCCGTAATGGCTTATTCGATTTTCTTTCCTGTTGTTGAAATTTTGAGCGCACTTTCCATTGCTTTTTTAGTTTGGATTGGTACGGATTTGTCATTGGAACATAAACTCACCTTTGGTGATTTGGTGAAGTATATTCTTTATGTAAATATGCTTTATCGTCCAATCCGCATGTTGGCAGATCGATTTAATACGTTGCAAATGGGAGTGGTTGGATCGGAACGTGTTTTTGCCATTCTGGATAGTGAAGAACAAATTTCAAATACAGGAACAAGCCATGCTTCTCACCTGAAAGGTGATGTTGAATTTCGCGATGTTTGGTTTGCGTATAATGAAGAAGATTATGTTCTAAAAGGAATCGATTTAAAAGTTGATTCCGGAAAAACCGTTGCTTTTGTTGGAGCAACAGGTGCAGGGAAATCTTCCGTAATAAATTTGTTGAGCCGGTTGTATGAATTTCAAAAAGGATCGATTGAAATTGACGGGAAAGATATTCGCGAGTATGAATTACAAAGTTTAAGAAAATGTATTTCTGTGGTATTGCAGGATGTGTTTTTGTTTTCGGATACCATTCACAATAATATTACACTGAGAGATCCTTCCATCAGCCGTGAGCAGGTGATTGAAGCGGCAAAACGGGTTGGAGCGCATGATTTTATTATGAAGTTGCCGGGAAATTACGATTACAATGTGCGCGAAAGGGGAGGGACTTTATCTGTTGGACAACGCCAATTGATTTCCTTTATTCGTGCTTATGTTGCTAATCCGAGTATTCTGGTTTTAGATGAGGCGACTTCTTCTGTAGATACCGAATCTGAATTATTAATTCAGCATGCAATTGAAAAACTGACGGAAGGAAGAACGTCATTTGTCATAGCGCATCGTCTTTCAACCATCCAAAAAGCAAATTTAATTGTGGTGATGGATCATGGTAAGATCATCGAAATGGGATCTCATGATGAACTGCTGAAACAGAATGGTCAGTACCGGCATCTGTTTGAATTGCAGTTTTCTTAAATCTGTTTTTCTTTTTTGTGCTCATTTTCAGCAGAAGGTTTATTTATCATTTTTATCTGATCAGGCTTATGCAATGAAGGATTTATAGTGTCCTTTATTTCTCTATTATTGCAGACCAAATCCAAACCATGAAGAAGTTTTTAAAAGTCCTTAAATACATAGCTATTATATTGGTAGTGCTGATTACCGGATTAATCTGTTATGTGAAGTTTACCCTGCCGAATGTGGGTCCGCCGGAAGATATTAAAGTAGAGGCGAGTCCCGAACGAATCGAGCGGGGGAGATACCTTGCGAATAGTGTTACGGTTTGTATGGATTGTCACTCCACCCGCGACTGGAATAAATTTTCAGGTCCATTAGTTCCGGGAACACTCGGAAAAGGTGGCGAAGAATTCAGTCAGAAATTTGGATTTCCCGGAAAATTCTTTGCAAAAAATATTACACCGAAAGGAATTGGTGATTGGACAGACGGAGAGTTGCTTCGGGCAATTAGCAGTGGTGTTACCAAATCCGGAGAAGCTATTTTTCCTGTAATGCCACACGCCGCTTATGGGAAGATGGACAGAGAGGACCTTTATTCAATCATTGCTTATATCCGTACCCTCGACCCCATTGAAAGTGAAATACCGGCCTCAGAACCTGATTTCCCAATGAATTTTATCATAAACACCATTCCTAAGAAAGCTGAATTTTCAACTCGTCCTGCAGAAACAGATAAGTTGGCTTATGGCAAATACCTCTTTACATCAGCTGCCTGTGGCGATTGCCATACCCGTCAGGAAAAGGGGACTCCGGTAGCAGGAATGGAACTTGCCGGTGGATTTGAATTTCCAATGTTTACGGGCGGAATTGTACGTTCTGCCAACATCACTCCCGATGAAGAAACCGGTATCGGTAAATGGACAGAAGATATGTTTGTAGCCCGTTTTAAAATGTATTCTGATTCCACTTATGTTCCGCATACTATAGGCAAAAATGAGTTTAACACGGTAATGCCATGGACAATGTATGGCCATATGAAAGAACAAGATCTCCGTGCTATTTTTGCTTATCTCCAAACCGTGAAACCCATAAAAAATGAGGTTGTAAAATTTTCTAAATAAAATTCGTTTTTATTTAGAGCCTCCTTGAAGCATTCCAGGGGGCTTTTTTTATAACATTAGGTAAGGAGAGGTGTAGTCGATATCTGCACCGAATCGCCTTAAAACAATTTAGAGCGTTTTAATCGTAAAAAAGATCCACCCGGAATTTCTTCCGAGTGGATCAGTCATAGCGGGAATTAGTTTTTCTCTTTGGTATTCCCTAAAAGAAGAATGTCGCTTACCACAACCTCTGAAACGGAGCGTTTCACGCCATTCTTATCCTCGTAATTCCTGGAAGTCAGCTTACCCTCTACGGCTATCTCTTGACCTTTTTTTACATATTTTTCGATAATCCGGGCTGGACTACCCCAGGCGATGACGTTATGCCATTGTGTTTCGGTCATACGTTCACCCTTTTCGTTTTTGTACGTATCGGTGGTGGCAATCGAAAATCGAGCCATTACTTTACCTGATGATAGCGTACGGACCTCCGGGTTCATTCCCAGGCGGCCAATTAAATTTACTTTGTTTCT
>JAIBBF010000070.1 GCA_019694795.1 Flavobacteriales bacterium
AGAAAATTTTTCAGCTTCCGATTCGCTTACCGCTACCAGAAGTCCGCCGCTGGTTTGCGGATCACACAACAGCAGTAATGATTCACCCGAAATTCCTTCGGTGATCGACTGATAAGCGTTCCAGTTTCGCATGGTGTTGTCGGGATAGACAAATTGCGCTGCATATTTTTTTGCCGGAGCCAGTAATGGTATAGCGGAATAATGAATCTCGGCAGAGAAATCTGTTCCTGCTATCATTTCAGAAAGGTGACCCAATAATCCGAAACCGGTTACATCCGTCATGGCATGGACACATTCTTCGCTTCCAAATTTTATTCCCACCGTATTGAGTTGGGTCATGGTGCTAATGGCAATATCCATTTCTTCCGCATTGGCTAGTCCACGTTTTTGCGCCGTAGAAATAATTCCAACACCCAAAGGTTTGGTTAAAAACAATACATCTCCTTCTTGCGGGGTATTGTTGCGTTTGAGGTGATTTGCGGCTACAAATCCGTTAACGGCTAAACCAAATACCGGTTCGGGAATATCGATGCTGTGTCCGCCTGCAATTACAATCCCTGCCTCATTACAAACAGATCGTGCGCCTTCCAAAACGTTTGATGCGAGATCAGCCGGTAATTGATTAACGGGCCATCCCAATATGGCTAATGCAAATGAAGGTTTGCCGCCCATGGCATATACATCCGAAATGGCATTGGTAGCTGCAATCCTTCCGAATTGAAAAGCATCGTCAACAATAGGAGTAAAAAAGTCGGTGGTGCTGATCAGGTAATTTCCGTTTTGCAAATCAAAAACAGCTGCGTCATCGGCGCTGTTGTTGCCAACTATGATGTGCTTGTTATCGGGGGCTTGTTTATGTTGACCAAGGATTTCTTCCAGTACCGATGGGGCGATTTTACACCCGCAACCGGAACCGTGACTAAACTGAGTAAGACGAATCGACTCCATATTTTGTTACAATTTCATCTAAAAATAAATTTTTTATCGCAGGAATGTTTCTTTTTTCTTTTTCCCCGTTATACAGTAAATCACTTCTTATGATGAGGATCTTATTTACTTTGGTATGGGCGCTTGGAATAGCCCCCCTTTTTGCGCAGGTTTCCATTAATATGCAAGCCCGCATTGATACGGTAGAAATTGACAAGTATAAACTGGTTCATCATGATGATGCAACGGGACTTAGTCAACAGCTTCTTGAAATGCCGATTGGCGATTACAAAATCATCAATGAACGCATAGCAAAACAATTGCAGAAAGAAACCATTACAAAAGTGGAATTAGTCTACACCGACTATCCCAAAGGATCAGACATGCGTGAACTAAACAGAGCCCGTATTTTGGAACTTTATATTCATTTACCACAGGTTTTTAATAAGCGGGTAATTGAATGGAAAGTGGTAAAACAAACCGGAGCGAAAAACAATGATATGGCTTCGCACATGATTCACGGTTTTGTAATAACGTATCGTCCTTTGCCTTCATTTGAAGCAGAAAATAATTTAATCAGTTCCGTTCTCGAGGGAAAAACAAATCCGGATTCAACCATTTTAAAAGTGCTGGAGCGCCATCCGAACTGGAAAGATCAGATTGTGGTTTGCGATGTAACAGGGAGTATGTCGCCCTACCTCGCTTCTTTGGTATTGTGGTTAAAACTCAATAACAGCAATAAGTTATCGGAAAACTTTGTGTTTTTTAATGATAACGATATGGACCATAATAAACAGGAGAAATTAGATACTTCCGGTATTTGGGATGTGAGTTCTAAAAAATATGATGCCGTACTTAAAAAAATGCTGTATGCCATGTACAATGGAGGTCAAACCGAAAATAATCTCAAAGCAACTTTTTATGCTTCACAAAAATTCATGAAGGAAAAAAAGAAAGAAGGAATTATTATGATTGCCGATAACTGGCAGGACCCCTACGACATGAAATTATTGCCTGCATTAAAAGAAATTGGTGTTCCCATTCATGTAATAGTTTGTGGTGTTTCTGCTACGCTTAATCCGAATTACCTGGATATTGCATTGGCTACCAATGGAAGCGTGCATACCATTGAGGCGGACCTTGAAGAGTTGGCAAAAATTTCGGAAGGAAAAACGGTGAAATTCGGAACCTTTAAATTAAAAATGACCAACGGGAAATTGGTGCCGATGAAATAATTAAAGTTTCAGCTTTATGATTTCTGCGGCCATTTGTTGCGGATCAACAGTGGGGAAGTGGATGGTTTTTATTTTTTCTTTTTCGCGTTTCGATAATCCGTGTGCATAGGTTTTATCGTAATACTGCAAACTGTATTTAAAACCTTCTTTAAAATCGCCATTGCGTAATGCAATTAATGCGTTTTTGGTTTGTTCGGGTCCCAATCGTTTTTCTATTCTGGCGGTAGCGTCGATCAGTTGATCCAGCGGATAATTACTGTAGCCCCGGATAAGATAATTTAAACGTTCTTCCTGCGGAATTTCCAGTGAAACTACCGTGCTGCTTCTGAGTTGTTCCCACAAATGAGCGGGAATTACTTTATTTCCGATGGTCCTGCTTTCGTCTTCGATCCAGATGCGCTTAGCAGATTCTAAAAATTTTAGTGTAAAAGCAATGTTGTTTTCAAATTGTTCCTGCGATGGTTGTTTCTCTTCACCGAGTGATCCGAAGGAAGATCCTTTGTGGTGTGCAATTTTTTCAAGATCGAGCACTTGTTCCCCTAAGCGTGAAATTTCATGCAGCACCAAGGTTTTTCCGGAACCGGTTTTTCCTCCGAGCACAATGAAATTTTTATCTTTTTCCAGCTCCTGTAACATCGATCGACGGAACGCTTTGTAGCCGCCGATTAAAGTGTAAATTTTAAAACCGTAAAATTCAAGAATCCACGAAAGAAAACCACTGCGCATTCCTCCTCGCCAGCAATGCACAATAAATGCATTATTGTGATTCGGAATTTTTTTTGCGGCTTTAATGAAGTCTTTTAGTTTGGGACCCGCAAGTTCGAGTCCTTTCATAATGGCCGGTTGCTTTCCGTTTTGTTTGTAGAGTGTTCCTATTACAACACGATCTTCATTGTCCATTACCGGTATATTGTAAGCACCGGGAATATGTCCTTGCTCAAATTCTTTCGGAGTGCGCGCATCTATGACCGGAATCTCTTTTCGGAGTTCAAAAAAATCGTTGATATCGATGCGTTGTGGCATTTACAAAGCCGGCTTCACTTGAACATGCGCTGCAAGTTTTTTTGCACGCTCGGTGATGGATTTGATGTCGCTGTCCTTTTGATCGTAGGTCAGCACCACAGCCATTCTTCGGTAGGGACGTGTACTTGGTTTTCCGAAAATGCGGATATCGGTTTTAAATTCATCCAACACTTTTTCGATGCCGATGTATTGCGGACGATCACCGCTTTCGCTGGCGAGAATCACCGCACTGGCCCCCGCGCGTTCGAGGGTGATTTCGGGAATGTTCATTCCTAAAACAGCACGGGCATGCAATTCAAATTCACTGAAATTTTGCGTGCCCGCAAGAGTGACCATTCCGGTATCGTGCGGACGAGGCGATAATTCCGAAAAATAAACGCCATTTTTTTCTGAGATAAAAAATTCTACTCCCCAGATTCCGGAACCGCTTAAGGATTGCGTCACTAAAGCAGCCATGCGTTGTGCTTCGGCAAGATGCTCCGGATTCATCACGCAAGGTTGCCAGCTCTCCTGGTAATCGCCGCGTTCCTGACGGTGACCAATGGGCGGACAAAATAATGTTACACCATTTTTTTGTGTAACGGTAAGTAGAGTGATTTCGTAGTCGAACGAAATAAATTCCTCCACAATCACTTCTACAATATCACCACGTGAACCTTCCACCGCATATTTCCACGAATTAGCAATGTCGCTTTCCGATTTTGCAACGGACTGTCCTTTTCCGGAGGAAGACATCAGAGGTTTAATCACGCAAGGCAAACCGATTTTATTTATTGCTTCGCGCAATTCACTTTCGCTGGTGGCATACGCATATTTTGCAGTGCGAACATTTAATTCTTTAGCAGCCAGATCACGAATTGCTTTTCGGTTCATGGTAAAATTGGCAGCACGTGCAGAGGGAACCACTTGTATTCCTTGTTTTTCGTAATCGTAAAAACGTTCGGTGCGTATGGCTTCAATTTCCGGAACAATAATATCCGGCTGATGCCTGGCTACAATGGCATCGAGAGCAGCTCCATCCAGCATGTTAATCACTTCACGTTCATCGGCCACTTGCATGGCTGGTGCATCGTTGTAGGAGTCAACGGCAATTACATATTGACCATAACGCTTTAATGCAATAACAAACTCTTTACCGAGTTCGCCTGAGCCAAGAAGAAGAATTTTTTTAATCATGTTTTTATTTATAAATGCACACAAACATTTTTTGCTTCCGTAAAAAATTTCAACGCTTCAAATCCGCCTTCACGTCCAACACCGGATGCTTTAACGCCTCCAAATGGAGTACGTAAATCGCGAACCAGCCAGCAGTTGATCCATACAATTCCGCTTTCAAGATGAGCAGCTACACGATGTGCTTTTGTAAGATCCTGAGTCCATACCGTTGCAGCTAATCCGTATTGCGTGCTGTTGGCATACATCAGCACTTCTTCTTCCGTATCGAAAGGAGTAATGGTTACTACGGGACCAAAAATTTCTTCCTGATTGATTCTGCAGTTATAATTCAATCCTTCAATGATGGTGGGTTGTAAAAAATAACCTTCACTGAATTCGCCTTCCATTTGAATTTGTTTTCCGCCCGCTAAAACTGTTCCGCCTTCTTCCTGGGCAAGGGCGATGTACGACAACACTTTTTCTAAATGAGGTTTAGAAACGATGGCTCCCATTTTTACACTGTCGTCGTTCGGGTCGCCCACTTTCATTTCTTTGGTGCGTTTTACGAATTCTTCTTTGAATTTATCGTAGATCGGTCGCTGAATAAAAATGCGCGAGCCACAGAGACAGATTTGTCCCTGATTGGCAAAGGAAGAAAGCATGGTTGTTTTCATCATTTTATCGAAATCGCAATCGGCAAAAATGATGTTCGGATTTTTACCTCCGAGTTCGAGGGAAAGTTTTTTAAACATGGGAGCAGCTACACGGGCAATTTCTGCTCCTGTTGTTGTTCCGCCTGTAAAAGAAATTGCTTTTATGCCTTTATGTTTAGTGATGGCAGATCCCACTTTAGCACCGAGTCCGTGCACAATATTCAATACGCCCTTTGGTAATCCGGCTTCTATACAGATTTTAGAAAAAAGATAAGCTGTCATGGGTGTTACCTCCGAAGGTTTTGCAACCACGCAGTTTCCGGTAGCCAATGCGGGAGCAATTTTCCAGGTAAATAAATAGAGTGGAAGATTCCATGGCGAAATGCAACCTACTACACCAACGGGTTGACGAAGCGTGTAATTGAATCCACGGTTTTCCATGCTGTGCGATTCGGTAGCAAAATGCAGAATGGAAGTTGCGAAAAAACGCATATTACTGGAAGCACGTGGAATGTCCACCGATTTCGCCAGTTTCACCGGTTTCCCATTGTCGCGCGATTCTGCTTTAGCCAGCAGATCTAAATCCCGCTCAATTAAATCGGCAATCTTGTTCATAATGCGAAAGCGTTCTTCTGCAGAGGTGTTCCCCCAGCTTTCACGCGCTGCGGCTGCGGCTGCAAAGGCCAGTTCAATATCCTGCTCATCCGAATCCGGAATAAGCGAATACACTTTACCACGGGCGGGTTCGTAATTATCGATGTATTTTCCACTCACCGGTGGAATAATTTCCCCATTGATGTAATTGCCGAGTTTTTCCATAACACAACGAAATTACGAAGGATTTCTCATATCTGAGGAGAGGAAAAGGAAGGAATGATAGATGTCACCCCAACGGGGTGAAACTGACCCAAAAAGAAAGACCCCGATATTACCGGGGCCTTCCTCTCTCTCTTGTTGCGATATGAACATTCAACCAGGTTGAACGCTGTTGAAAAGAACTGCTATGGAAAAAATTAACTCAAAACAAAGGTATAAGAGTAAAACACGGATTGGTTACAATTTACCTGAATGGCCAAATGTATTGCCCGATGGTAAAACACTTTGTTGAAAGGTGATATAACCAAAATGGGTTAGGGTGTTGTAACTAAACCTTTTCGTTTTTTTAGTATCCGCTTGTTCTTTGGCATGTTTATCCCGATGTTCGGTCATCGACAACGCACCTGCAATGGTTAAACCGGCAAAAACAATGAAAACAATTAAACGAAATTTATTTCCCATGACCTTTTGATTTGTACAAACGTATACTACAAACGCAAAGTGCATTGTTAAAGTGTATGAAAAGGATGTTAAAATCTGTTAAGCTTGTTTAAAGCGCATTTAATCAATTGGTAATTTTGACCTGGTGTTTTACGGTAAACATATTCGACTCATCATTATACTGATCAGCCTGGCGGTAATCGGTTTAGTTTTTGTTCAGATATACTGGATCAGAAATGCGATTGAGTTAAAATCGGGTGAATTCAAAAATGATGTGAATGCTTCATTGCAAAAAACAGTGGAATCGCTGCAACGCAACGAAGCGCTTGGTTATATCCGGAATACCAGTATCGGTTCCAAGTTTTTTTCCGATTTGTATGTGGACCGGAACAAAGCGGGAATCAATAAGCAGATGTCCTGCCGCGATACTACAGTAATTCGCGACGGAAAACCGGTCACCCTTCAGGTGCTTGAAAAAGTCAGTTCCGATTCCACCTTAGGTATCCGCACCCAGGAACGGATGTTTAGTTCAATTGTACGCAATGGTATAGATGAAGAAACAGGAGAAGCATCGATTGATTTGGTGTTCGACGATTCCATCAAATTATTTTTTCGTCCCAAGAGCATGAACGATCAGATGCAGATTGGTCGCAAAGCGGAAATGGTAGAAGAGATTCTTTCTGAAATGTTTGAGTTCAGAGGATTTCTTCCTTTAGAAAAACGCATTAATTTATGGGAACTCGATTCCTTACTGCGGGCCTGTTTGCATGATAAGGGAATAACAGCAGAATTTGAATTTGTGTTGGTGGATATAGAGCACAATGTTTTGTTGTCGCAAAAAAATAACGATCCCGCATTTACGGCCCCCATTATTGATGAAGGATACAGCATCAATTTATTTCCCGGCGATTTTATTAATGAACCGGTGTTTTTATTTGTTCGTTTTCCCTCTCAGAAATCGTATTTACTCGGACGAATGCTCACCGTACTTTCCGTATCGGGCATTTTGATGCTCACCATTATTTTCGCCTTTTTTATTACCATTAGCACTATTTTGAAGCAGAAAAAATTGTCGGAAATAAAGAACGATTTCATCAGCAACATGACGCATGAATTAAAAACGCCGATTTCAACCATTTCCCTGGCAACGGAAATGTTGTCGGATTCGGATGTTTCTGTTTCGGATGAGCGGAGAAAAAAATATATCCGCATGATCAGCGATGAAAACAAACGACTGGGAATTCTTGTAGAAAATGTTTTGCAGACAGCAGTTATTGAACGCGGAGAATTGAGATTAAAAACCGAACTTGTTCCAATGGTCGCCTTACTGCGCGATCTGGTTTCTAATTTTACGTTACAAATCAATAAACGTGGCGGAAAAATTCAATTGAACGTACCCGAAGAAGAATTACTTGTAAACGGAGATAAAGTGCATTTAACTAACGTAGTTTACAATTTACTCGATAATGCCAATAAATATTCGCACGAGGTGGTGGATATAGAGGTAAGTCTCGAAAAAAAGCAATCGCAAATTGTTTTACGGGTAGCCGATAAAGGAATTGGAATCAGTAAAGAAAATCAAAAACGGATTTTCGAACATTTATACCGTGTTCCATCCGGAAACATTCACACCGTGAAAGGATTTGGATTGGGATTAAGCTATGTAAAAGCCGTAGTAGAGAAACACGGCGGAACGGTGACGGTTGAAAGCGAAATTGGAAAAGGAAGTATATTTACAATTGAAATACCTGTTCATTTATGAATACAAAAGCAACGGTTTTACTGGTAGAAGATGATCCGAACCTCGGCACCTTGTTATCGGAATATTTAAATGCGAAAGGACACAAAACAACGCTTTGTGTAAATGGGCAGGATGGATTTGAAACATTTTGCAAAGGGAAATTCGATTTTCTTGTGCTTGATGTAATGATGCCGGTTAAAGATGGTCTTACCCTGGCACGAGAGATTCGTAAAATGGATAAGAAAGTCCCCATTTTATTTCTCACTGCAAAATCGATGAAAGAAGATACGCTTGAAGGATTTAATGCCGGGGCCGACGATTACATGACCAAGCCATTTAGTATGGATGAATTACTCGCCCGGATGAATGCCATTCTCCGGAGAATAAATGGCGATGTAAAAGAAAAACCGGAATTGGTAACCATTGGTAAATTTATTTACGACAGTAATCATTCCGAATTAAAACTCGGTGATAAAATTCAAAAACTCACTACCAAAGAAAATGAGTTAATGAAATTATTAGCCGGAAATATTAACGGACTGGTAGAACGAAATTTTGCTTTAACCGCAGTGTGGGGCGATGATAGTTACTTTAACGGCAGAAGTATGGATGTTTACATTACCAAGTTGCGGAAATATTTAACCGAGGACAGTAATGTGGAGATCATGAACATTCACGGAAAAGGATTTCGTTTGCTGGTAAAGCAATAATTTATTTACAGCAATTCGTAGCGTTTACCTGCCAGACTTTTTACGAGTCCTTTAAATTCGAGTCCGAGTAAAACCGTAGAAACTTTTCCGGGAGTAAACGCGGTTTCCAGGCACAGGAAATCGGCAGAGCAATTGCCTTTTTCTTTCAGAATTTCCATAAGTATTTTCTCATCGCCATCCAGTTCCGGAAAAAAGGAAGTTTGAATGGCTTTTCGTTTTTCCGTTTTTTTATCCCAACCCATCATTCGCAAAAAATCACCAGCGTTTTCAATCAGACCTGCACGGTTAATTTTTATCAATCG
Source organism: Flavobacteriales bacterium (assembly GCA_019694795.1). Taxonomy (NCBI): domain Bacteria; kingdom Pseudomonadati; phylum Bacteroidota; class Flavobacteriia; order Flavobacteriales; species Flavobacteriales bacterium. The sequence continues at coordinate 9,004 of JAIBBF010000070.1, forward strand.
GTTGCATCCCGCTGTTTTATCGTCGCCCGGTCGGCCCGGCATGGCAAAAACATCGCGGTTGTATTCATTGGCAATCATGGCTGTAATGATCGATCCGCCTTTGTATCCGGTTTCTATCACCACGGTGGCATCGCAGAGACCGGCAATGATGCGATTACGTTGCGGAAAATTTTCGCGGTCGGGATTTGTTTTGCTGGTGTATTCGCTAATCCAGGCGCCATTTTCCAATAGATGTTCTGCAGTGGAAAAATGATGGGTAGGATAAATACGATCGAGTCCATGTGCAAGGACGGCAAAATTGGTCACTTCGTTTTTTAGGCAGGCACGGTGCGCACAAATATCAATTCCGTAAGCGAGTCCACTTACAATACGAATTCCGTTTTGTGCCAATCCGCCTATCAATTCTTCGCAAAACTTTTTACCCTGTTCACTCGGGTATCGGGTACCCACAATACTCACCATGCGTTCACCCTCCGGGTGATGAGATCCTTTGCAATATAAAACCGTTGGAGCATCTTCGCACTGAAACAAACGCTGAGGATAATCCGGATGCATAATGCTCATTGCCCTAATGTTGTTTTTTTCAATAAACCTCCACTCTTCTTCCGCCCGGAGCATTATTTTGTCATCAATACACGAAGCCGTATATTCTCCAATGCCCGGAATCTGTAAGAGCGTCGATTTTTTTGCTTTAAAAACCTCCCTGGCCTCCCCGCAATGCTGCAATAAACGCCTGGCATTTACGGGTCCTATACCGTTCAATAAGGCTAATCCAATGGTGTATATTAATTGTTCGTCGTTTTCGGTAATCAAGAGATTATTATTTTGTTATATTTCGTGAATATAGAACAGCACTACTTTACATGGCGTACAATATTTTCCGTTTCAAAACGACTCTGACCGGGATTTTTCTGTTTCTTTTTTCCCTTTCCGCATTGGCACAAAAAGCGACTATTAAAGG
>JAIBBF010000071.1 GCA_019694795.1 Flavobacteriales bacterium
TGATATTATCTGGGCAATTATAATAAGGGATCTCCCTAAATTGCGCGAAGAGGTTGAGCAATTGTTAAGATAATTAGCTAATTATATTTTTTTTTAATTCCCTGTTTCTTTTTTGTGTCTGCTGCATTGTATCTTTAGAAAACGTTCAATGCACGCAATCAACACCACATACAGCAGGGAGGAGGAGCTTTCGCAGATCAACGCTGCGAGGCTCGATCCTTCTCGTTTTGCGCCATTGTATGATCGTCACTATAAATTAATCTTTCTCTTTATTCACCATCGGGTGCGCGATAAGGAATTAACGGCCGACTTAACGGCACAGGTATTTTTAAAAGCGATGCTGAACCTGAGCAAGTATGTCGACCGCGGACATCCCTTTTCTTCCTGGTTGTACCGCATTGCATTAAATGAGGTGAACATGCATTATCGTAAAGCAAAAAAGGAATGTGATATCGAGATTCGTGAGAGTGATGCGGTGGAGATGATGGATGAAATGAATGAAACCTATTCCGAAGAAAACTGCACACGCATATTACAGGTGTTGGGAGAGATGAACGAAGAACTATCTTCGCTGATAGAATTACGTTTTATGCAGCGTTTATCGTTTCAGGAAATTGCAGGAATGTACGATATTACCGAGGCGAATGCGAAAATGAAGGTTTATCGTGCACTGGAAAAATTAAAACAATTGTATCAAAAAAGCCATTGAGGCGAAGTATGAAAAAATATAGTATTCATAAAGAAGAAAAAGGGAAGGCCATGAGCGATGAAGAAATCCTGGGGTATAAGGATTTTTCCCGTTTGCATCATCGCTATGAGGAGGTGACCAAACGTCCCAAACAACCATTGTATAAAAATCCGTATTTGTTCTTTGTGCTTGTTCTTATCATTCTTCTTGCGCTGATGCTCGCCGGAGAATTATAATCAGCTATCGGCAAATTTCAGTAATCCCTCCACCAGTTTATCCAGGTCGGCCAGCGAAGTATACACGTGCGGAGTAATGCGTACGCCATTTACTTTTTGCCATTCAATAGCCACGCAGTGAATGTTGTATTTGTCCATCAGAAAACCTTCGATGTCGCTGTGCTTTTTGCCCTCAATACCAACCGTTGCAATGGCGCATGATGCGTGATCGCTCAAGGGTGAATAGAATTTTATTTTCGGATGTTGTTTTACTTTGTTCACCCAGTAATTTTTTAGCATGCGCAATCGTTCTTCTTTGCGTTTGCTTCCAATGCTGTTATGAAAATCAATTGCTCTGCCAACCGCCATTTCAGCAGGGAAAGAACGGGTGCCCAGTGCTTCAAATTTTCGGATGTCATCACCCTGTGGTTTATCATTTGGCATAATGGGCCAGAGTTTGGCAATTTTTTCTTTTTTCACGTAGAGCATTCCTGTTCCGAACGGAGCGCATAACCATTTGTGTAAACTGGTTCCCGCATAATCGCATCCGATATCGCGAAAATTCATTTCGATGTGCGCAAAGGAATGGGCTGCATCCATAATCACTTCAATGTTGTGTTTATGTGCCTCTTCACAAATGCGTTTGGCGGGAAGGATATGTCCCGTCCAGTTGATCAGATGCGTGAGATGTATAATTTTTGTTTTTTTGGTAATGGCATCGGTATATAGTTTTACGATGCTTTCGGTATCGTCCATTCCAATCGGAATATCTATCCACACCAATTTTATTTCTTCCCGCTGTTCGCGCTGTAACCATGCATTGCGCATATTGGGATAATCGTAATTGGTAACTATCACTTCATCTCCTTTACTTAAGGCCACACCGAAAATGGCAATATCCAGAGCCTCGGTTGCATTACGGTTAATCGATATTTCTTCAGCACTTACACCGGCTAAAGTGGCAAGGTCGCGGCGGACATCTTCTCTTCCTTTATCGAGCACTCTCCACATGTAAAACGAAGGTGCTTCGTTCGACAAGCGGTTATAGCTTTCAAATACTTCCTGCACTACTTTGGGTTGCGGACTCACTCCTCCGTTATTGAGGTTAATGACATTGCTCGAAACGGTGTAGGAATGACGTACCCAGGACCAGAAATCGTCTTCACCTGTGAAAGCGGAAGGAGGTAAACTGGCTGCGGCTTGACTAAAATCGCTGAGTGAAAGTAATCCGAGTCCGCCAATAGCGCGGGTAGAATTGCGAAGAAATTTTCTGCGTGATTGATCCATGCTCCAATATACAAAAAGGAGCATCGAATCACTAATGGAAAATTATTTTTCGCGAATAACAATGGTCTCCAGTAATCCAAAGGCCTTGGGTGGATCCTGATGAGAAATAATGTGATCTTTTTTAATCAGCAAGAGATACGCAATCGGTTCATTGTTTCGGAACGAGGTTATACCGCCGGTTTTTGGTTTCAACAGAATAACCTGATTCTCGTATTCCGAAAATGGAATCGGTTCTTTCAATCGCGCCTGGAAATAAGTGGTGTCGTACAACAGAAATAATTTATCGTCAATATAGGCTTCCAGTGGTTTTCCTAATTTGGTTTTAAAGGGATTGGCAGCGCATAACAGGACTTCTTTTCCAAGGTATTGGTTAATGTGAATTTCATTAAAACTCTCACCGCGAACCTGCAATCGCAATCCGCCGAATTCATCATTATTAATTTTAAAAGGAAGCCGGATACGAACGGGAATCCATCTTCCCGGCACAAGTTTAAACCGGCTGATCCGAATGACTACAATAAAAGCTACAATTCCCATCAATACAAAATCGAAGGGTATGCCTTTGAACTGCAATCGTAAATCTTCCTGCAGGTAAACACAGAACACCTGATAGGCCAATAGAATCCCGAACAGAATAAAAAGTTCGCGCTGAAGTTTTTCGGAATCGATTACAATTTTTTTATTGAAATGGGGTGAGTTGTTTAAGCAGTTGTTGTTGATGGTGGACCATATTTCTACAAATATGAAATAGCAAAACAAGGTGAGGAAAAATCCAATGCCTTCGAAGCTGGAGTTAATAAGGAAGAAGTCGTACAAGCCATGGGTTAAGGCAGCCATGAGCAGGAAAAATAAAAAGTGAAGAATGGGATTAATGTTCGGACGGAATTTATAAACCACAAAACCGTAGGCAACAATGGAAGTATCGAGAATATGTCCCAATCCCGATAACAAGGATCGTGTAATCATAATATCGCTTCCGTATTGCTGGAAGTATAAAATATTTTCTGTGGTGGCAAATCCTATGGCAGATGCACTGGCAAATACGATATAGTCAATGGGCTCGTCGGCAATTTTTATAATTCCCATCATTAAAAGAATCGGAAAAATTTTTGCAGTTTCTTCCACAAAACCAATTCCAAAAACAGAGTATAAAAAATCGTTGAGGATGTCGCCGTTCAGCGTAAAACCCGTTTCGTCGATATAGGGTCCCGCCACTAAAACAAAATAAGGTGTACACATTCCGATGAGGAAAGTTGCTATAAGCGCCCACCATTTTTCAGGGTGAAAAACATCGAGTCGACGTAAATAATACAACCAGATAAAGGCAATGAAAAAAGCGCCGATGCTATTGAGGACAAATACCATGTTTAACCAATATAGGAAATTGACTCCGGACCACAATTAAATATCAGATCGAAGGCGCATAAATTTTTTTCGAATTCAAAACGATCGGAAAATACCTGTGTATATGCGGGATGCTGAAATTGTTGACGGTTTGCCGGATCAAAGGCCTGGCGAAAATCATTCGATGCCACAGTGGGGACAAATTCCGTTGTGAAACGGAGCTCGCAGTTTATTTCTAATAAATCACAAATAATGCGTGTGAGTTGCGTATTAAAATCGCAAAGGAATTCAAATTCGTTTTGATAAAAAGTTTCAAAATGATAGGCATAGTCCTCAAAAAACGGAGCCTTGGCATATGCACTTGCGATGCTTCTCCAATGTTGTTGCTGCCAGCGTTCGGAATAGGAAATACGGGTTTGTCCGGTGCTGCGTTTGTGGGTTCCGTCCTTGCGAACAGGGATAATTAAATCGAGCGGACCATTCGCACTCAGTATGGTGCAACGGTTGCGGTAAGTCTGTTTGCAAAAATGTTCTTCCTTTTCAATCTCCACAGTGTCGAATTTCTTTAACAGTGAGAGATAAAAATTGTTAGGAATGTAACAAGTCGGAATCAGAGCCTTCATGGGGTAAAAATAAGAACTAAATCGTTTGTTGATTGTTGAGCAGATATCAGCCTTGTTAATCGTTCCATTTTTTTTGTCTGATATATTTAAAATACCGGACTACAAATCAATTTCTCCTCCAGTTATTTTTGGCCAAAATTAGATTCATGAAAAAATCTTTATTGTTGTTGATTCTGATGACTGCAATGCACTTTGCTGCATTTTGTCAATATCAGATTGGTTCCACCACCATTACCTTTAACGATCCTTCCCGAACAGGAGGCTTCGGCTCAGGCGGAGGTCCCGGTCGGCAAATCCAATGTGAAATCTATTACCCTTCCGCAACGGCAGGCACCAATACTCCGGTATCGGCAGGTAGTTTTCCGGTGATTGTATTCGGACATGGATTTGCGATGGTTTGGAGTGCGTATCAAAATATCTGGGAAGCATTTGTTCCGAAAGGTTATATCATGGTTTTTCCCCGCACGGAAGGAAGCTTGAGTCCGAGTCACAACGATTTCGCTCTTGATATGCGTATTGCGGTGGACAGAATGCAATTGGAAAATTCAAACAATACTTCATTGTTCTTTCAAAAAGTATCCACACGCTCCGCGGTGATGGGGCATTCTATGGGAGGCGGATCAACCGTGCTATCGGCTTCATCTTGGAATAATGTAAAAACCATTGTTTGTCTTGCACCCGCAGAAACCAATCCCTCTGCAGTTACCGCAGCAGCAAATGTGAGCGTCCCCGCTTTGGTTTTCTCCGGCGATGGCGATGCGGTTACTCCTCCTAATGATCATCATATTCCGATTTTTAATGCATTGGGTTCTTCCTGCAAAACTTTTTTAAGTGTAACGGGAGGCGGACATTGCTACTTCGCAAATTCAAATTTCAATTGCGATTTCGGAGAAACAACATCAGGTTCCACCATTTCATTGTCGCGTGCGGAACAACAAGATATTGCGCAAGACATGTCGCTTATCTGGTTTAATTTCTATTTAAAAAGCAATTGCCCATCGTGGGATGAATTTCTCGATTCCTTACAAACCAGCACACGATTTGTAGAAAACCAGCAATGCAATTTGCTTTCACTCAGTGCCAGTGTATACAGCAACGCTGCCAACTGTCAGCAATCCGACGGATCAGCAACGGCAACACCCAATGGGGGATTAGCACCTTATACGTATTTGTGGGACGATAACGCGGCTCAAACTACAGCTACAGCAACAGGATTAGCTGCAGGTACCTATCATGTTACCATTACCGATGCAAATGGATGTTCCATTGTGGAAGTGGTTACTGTGAGTAATACGGGCGGACCAAGCGCAGTTGTAAATGTAAATGATGCAGTCTGCAATGGTGGTACAGGAAGTGTAAATGTAACTCCAACAGGAAACGGTCCTTTTACCTATGATTACTTCGGAGAAAATCCGTCCAGTCTTTCTGCAGGAAACTACACAGTTGAAGTGACGGATGCCAATGGATGTTCAGGAAATTTTTCATTTACCGTTACAGAACCTTCGGCTATTTCTTCCAATGGAAATGTAAGCGATGCTTCTGCTGCAAATAATGATGGTGCAATTAATATTTCCGTTTCCGGAGGAACTGCTCCCTATACTTTTATGTGGAGCAACGGATCTCAAACTGAAGATCAATCCGGATTAGCTCAGGGCACCTATTCGGTGACAATTACAGATGCCAATAACTGCACAGCAACATTCAGCTATACGGTTAATGCTGCTCCCAATGGAATTGAAGAAAATATGAATTCCGAATTTCTTTCCTTCCCTAATCCATTCTCTTCTGAAATCTATGTCTCCTCTGCAAAAGAAAACTTGCGCTCGGTGAGGGTTTATGATGTAAGCGGAAGAATGGTTTGGTCCTCCGATTTTTCTCCGCGATCCGGAATTCTTATTCACGGCAGTGAATGGTTGTCTGGCATTTACATTCTCGAAGTGGAAATGGAATCCGGTTCAACTCAACGAAGGAGAATTATTAAGCAATAAAAAAAAGTCCCGGTTTATTCCGGGACTTTTTCTTTTCATTCAATTTTATTTACGGAAACTTAGGGAATTTGCTGAAATCCGGTTTGCGTTTTTCTACATATGCATTCTTTCCTTCTTTGGCTTCATCGCTGAGGTAATAGAGTAGAGTAGCATTACCGGCTAACTCCTGAATACCTGTTTGTCCGTCGAGCTCTGCATTAAATGATGATTTAAGCATACGAATTGCCAATGGCGATTTTTCACGGATCTTATTGGCCCAGATCATCACTTCATCTTCCAGTTTCTCCAATGGAACAACCGTGTTTACCAATCCCATTTGAAGGGCTTGCTCGGCATTGTACTGATCGCATAAATACCAAATTTCACGCGCTTTTTTCTGACCTACACAACGTGCCAGATACGATGCGCCAAATCCTCCGTCGAACGATCCTACACGTGGACCGGTTTGTCCGAAAATGGCATTTTCACTGGCAATGGAAAGATCGCAAACTACATGAAGTACATGTCCGCCACCAATAGCAAATCCGTTTACCATTGCAATAACAACTTTTGGAATGGAACGGATTATTTTTTGAAGATCGAGCACATTTAAACGTGGAATTTTATCGCCACCTACATATCCGCCATGTCCTCGAACATTCTGGTCGCCTCCCGAACAAAATGCTTTATCTCCTTCTCCGGTTAATACAATCACATCTACTTTCGCTTCGTCTCTGCAATAATTCATTGCATCAATCATTTCCATTACGGTTAAAGGCGTAAACGCATTGCGGTAACGTGGACGATTAATGGTGATTTTTGCAACACCTTCGCAGAATTCGAATTTAATTTCTTCGTAGTTTTTGATTTTGGTCCAGGTTCTCATGGTGGTCTGAATTCAGTTTATGGTTATGAATTTTATTTTCCTTGTTTTAAATACTTAAAATAATCTTTCAGGATTTTCGGATTAAGTTGCGATTCCGTAAAAATTTCCAAAACCGAAGCTTCACGATTTTTTTCTCCGTAAAAGGATTGGAGCGATTCTTCCAGTTCTTGTTTATTGGATGCCTTGAAGTAATTTAATCCGTATGCTTTGCAGAGAAATTCCGCATGCATATTTTGCCGGGTTTCGAATAAGGTTTCAATTTCATCGTTGTGTTCGGGACCTTCAATAATTCTGAAAATTCCGCCGCCGCCGTTATTGATCACAACAATTCGCAATTGCTTGCTCAGGTATTTATTCCATAATCCGTTCGAATCATAAAAGAATCCGATATCGCCCGTAATTAAAGTCGTTTTTTTACCGGATGCATATGCAGCTCCCGCGGCAGTACTGGTGCAGCCGTCAATTCCACTTGCTCCTCTGTTGCTATGATAGCTTAATTTTTTTCCGGCTTTAAACAACTGAACGTAACGCACAGGTGAACTGTTGCTCATTTGCAAATCGCTGTTTTCCGGAATATGTTTTAATATGCTTTCAAAAGCAGAGAGATCGGAAAATGGACAATTCTTCATAAAGGCTTGGTGACGTTCTTCCGTAAGAAGATCCATTTCTTTCCATTGTTTGCGGTAATCACTCTGCTTCGTTTTTAAATGCGGTTTTATTTGTGAGAAAAAGGAAAGCGGACTAAGCGGAATATTATGCGTGAGACATTGGTACGTATCCAAATGCAATTCCGAAGTGTCGATATGCCAGTGTTCAAGCGGTGAATTTTTCCGAATAAAAACTTTTACGCGCTTTGAAATTACGGGACCACCAAAGGTGATGAGTAATTGGGGTTGCAATACCTGATTTAATTCTTTGGGCAATGAAGAAATAATCCGGTCGATGCAGGGATTGAATTTTTCCGAATGAAAATTCCCGGTGGTTTCGGTCAATACACTTACACTTTCGTCCTCTGCAATTTCTTCCAGTAACGTATTTAATTTTTCATTGGGTTCTACGAGTCCCGATAAAATCAATTTCCGGTCGTACTGATTCCATCGTGCAGCTAATTCCTGCAATTGACTTTCCGAAAGTTTTTGTTCGGGTATATAGGTTTCTATCGGTTTTACCGAAGGCATTTCTGCCGATCTTCCGTAGAGTGGTTCACTCAGTGGAATGTTAATGTGAACGGGTCCTTCCCCCGGAAGCAATGTTTGGTCCCAGGCCTGCGAAGCTATTCTTCGGATAAACCATAATTCTTCTTCACTGTTTCCTTCGCCCGGAATTTCATAACCATGCTTAACGTAGTTCACAAAAATATCACGCTGACGAATGGTTTGTCCATCGGCTTGGTCGACCCATGCTACCGGACGATCTGCCGTTAAAACCAGCAATGGAATTTTTTGATAATAAGCCTCCGCTATGGCAGGTGCATAATTTAAAGCAGCAGTACCCGATGTACATACCACCGCTACCGGACGACGCAACTGTTGGGCCATTCCCAATGCAAAATAGCCTGCACTTCGCTCATCGGGAATTACGGTTAACTGAATATCCTTGTGATGATAAAAACTGAGCGACAGGGGCGCATTTCTTGAACCCGGACTTAATACAACTTCCCGTAAACCTTTTTTTACAAGCGTCTCTATGAGTTGTTTAATTCCGGCCTTATCTGTAAACATGTTGCGAAAATAACAAAAAGGACTTTCAAGCCCTCTTTTTCATCAAAACAGACAGTTTGGCGGATTTGTTCGTTCAGCGCAAAAGAATGGCTCTAATCTCGTAGTAATAGGCTTTTTCACTGGGTGAAACTGCTTTTACATTTGCTTTCCCGAATTCGAATTTTATTTTTTTTGCTTTTTTCTTTTTGCTCAGCGATTCTGCTGAAAATGTGGCTGTTTTGGAAGGGTCCTCAAAAAACTGGGCTTGTACCTGGTTTCCCATATAAAGTGTGTCGCCGCTTTTGAGTGAATTCACCACCGATTCTCCTCTCGATGCGTAGGTGACTTTTAGATCGTAAGGACTGTTGTTTACAAAGTAGGTTTTGTTCGAATAGATTACAGCACATTCAACTACTGCCTGAGGTTTATAGTCGGGCGGAGTCTGGATGGTGACTCTATCGTTGTAATTGTTTTCTCTTTTGTCGGTTAACTCTCCTTTTTCGTTGTAGAAATAGGTGGTGTTGTACCATTGTATTCCCGCATCGGGTGCGCTGTGTTCTTCTATTTTGCTTACCACCCCATTCGGGTGATGGTAAAAGGTCACCGAGTGAGATCCGTGCATGCGACTGATTTCCGAATCAAACATGATTTTTCCATCGGGTGTATAGGCTGTTGCTCTTCCCGTGCGTGTGCTGTTGAGTAAATAACTGTATGCCGAAATTTTTCCGTTTGCATATTTTTCTAAATGCAAAACAAGGGTATCCTGATTCCCTTTTTGAGAATAGGAATGGGTTGTTTGAATCAACAGGAAAAGTGCAATTATTTTTTTCATGGAATAATCTATCCAAGTGTTGTGCCAAAAAAAAAGGATCCCGAAGGATCCTTTTGATTATTTCAACAGACTGACGTGTCCGTAGTATTCTCTTTTTTCACCGTTGTAAAGTTTCTTCACTTTCAGTTTCCAAACGTAAACATCCTGTTTAGCGGCTTGTCCCTTGTAAGTTCCATCCCATCCAACGCCCGACATCTGTGTATAGAATATCAATTCTCCCCAGCGGTCGAATACCATAAACTCGTAATCGTCCGGATCGTGTCCCGATACAATCGGCATAAACACGCTATTGAGCTGATCGTAATTCGGATCCGGTGTAAAGGCGTTTGGCACGTAGATTAAAAACTCATCGTAAATCATTACGATTTTACATATCGAGTCGATACACCCATCGGCGCTGGTAGCTGTTAAGCATACGTTGT
>JAIBBF010000072.1 GCA_019694795.1 Flavobacteriales bacterium
GATTTGCTCTTAAATCTTAAAGGTAAATCGATGGATCAGCAACGTATGGTCTTGTCCGAATCCATCGATCGCTGGAGAGGTAATTATGAGCAGGTGGACGATATCCTCGTTATTGGCGTGAGAGTCTGACCCTCATCATAAGCTTCATCTTATTTCTTCTCTTTCTTAGATTCCTTTATTAACTTTGATTCAGGTTGAATCTATGAGAAAGTTGCTGCTTTTTATTCTTGCTGTTTTTACCGTTGTTGTGTCGCCGGCACAGAACAAGCAGATTCGCTTTGAGAACATGGATATCAACGACGGATTATCTCAAAGTCTCGTCAACGATATTTTACAGGATAAACTGGGATTTATCTGGATTGCCACTCAGGATGGTTTAAACAAGTACGACGGCAATCAATTTGTTATTTACAAGAAGATCCCCAATAATGAAAATAGTCTCTCCAACAACTTTGTTCACGCTATATTCGAAGATTCCGAGGGCTATTTGTGGATTGGAACAAATGGCGGCGGATTAAATCGTTTTGATCCACGAACAGAAGAATTCGTCCGTTATGATTTAGGTCCCCAAAACCGCATTGTAACCGATATTGCGGAAGATAAAAACGGATTCATTTGGTTTAGCACCACCGGCAACGGGGTGAATAAATTCGACAAGAAAAAATCGCGCTCCACCACTTATGTTTTTAAAGGAGAAGAAGCGCGCAATGTTCAATGCTTAATCGTAAATAAAAACGGAGAAGTATATGCAGGGACTTCCGGAAAAGGATTGTTAAAATACAATACAGAATATGAACGCTTCGATCGATTGAATCATCCATTGATTGACGATGCCATTTGGAAAATCATTGAGGATGAAAATGGTTATTTGTGGATTGGAACAAATAATGGTCTGCTTAAATTAAAGGACAACAATGGCGAACTCCAGGTTCAGCGCTTCAATCACCAGCCCGGTGTATCAGGTTCTTTATCCAACAACACAGTACACACGCTGTATATTACCAAAAACAAACAATTGTATGTAGGTACAACAGGAAGCGGTGTGGATTTAAAAGATCTTTCTTCAGATAAAGGTTTTTACAATATTCGCCATCACGATAATCTCAATACCAGTTTAGCCGATAATCTGGTGCAATGTATTTTAGAAGACCGCAGTGGTTGTATCTGGATTGGAACCAATGAGGGATTGAGTAAATATGATCCGGTGAAACAGGTTTTCGGACAAATCACCAGTTCGGTGGATGAAATAAACAGTTTGAACGATCGCACTATTTGGAGCATCTATGAAGACCGCGCCGGAATTGTATGGGTGGGAACACGTCAGGGATTAAATCGGGTGGACCGGAAAAACAATTTGATTTTACGCTATAATCGCGCTGCCAACAATCCTAACGCCATTGGAAACAACTCTGTTTTGTCGCTCTACATCGACGATGAACAAACCGTGTGGGTAGGAGCGGTAGATGGATTATTCAGGCTGCAGTTATCTTCTGATTTACGCACTGCGCGTTTTGATCCCGTTCCCTTTAGAAGAAACTCGAATGAGTTTAGCGACAATCGTATTTACAGCATTGTGGAAGACAAAGACAAAAAGTTTTTGTGGGTGGGATCCAAAGAAGGATTGAGCAGAATTGACAAACAGAATGGTGAGTTTTTATTTTTTCAGAACAACGCCAACGATCCACTTTCTCTTCCATCCAATGCCACTCGTTTTGTTTATATCGATTCGAAAAAAAGGGTTTGGGTAAGCACCGATGGTGAAGGTCTTGCCCTGGTTCAGGAAGGCGCTTCCGGCATTACATTTAAAAGTTATAAGCAAGCGTTTATAAAAGGAAAAATTGGCGACGACATTTTGCTTACCAGTATTTATGAAGATCAAAAAGGATTTTTCTGGTTAGGCAGTTATGGTAGCGGATTAATTCAGTTTGATCCGGATAATGGAAAAGTCGTGCGTAGTTTTTCTGAAATCGACGGCTTATCGAATAACGCGGTGTATACTGTTTTAGGAGATAAGGATGGTCGATTGTGGATGAGTACCAATTATGGTTTGTCGCGTTTTGATCCCTCGAGTAAGCGCTTCAGAAATTATTTAGAAAAAGACGGATTGCAGAGTAATGAATTTAATATTGGAGCGGCTCATCAAAGTAAATCCGGCGAATTGTTTTTTGGCGGGATAGAAGGCTTCAACTTTTTTTATCCGAATCAATTAAAAGATAATACCATATCACCCGAGGTGGTAATAACCGAAGTATTATTATTTAATAAACCTTTAAAAGGAAATGCAAAAACACAAATAAAAGAAACTGCACCTTTTTTAAAAGAGCTTACGTTGGGCTATAGAGAAAACAGCTTAACCATCGATTTTTCTGCTTTACATTTTTCTAATCCATCCAATAATCGCTACCGGTACATTATGGAAGGTCTCGATGATGATTACATTGAATCGGGAACCAACAGTGTAGCGAATTATAATAAAATTCCTCCGGGCACCTACACCTTTAAAGTGTACGCATGCAACAGCGACGGCTACTGGTCGGAACGTCCCGCTACATTAACCATTATCATTACGCCTCCATTTTGGGCTACCTGGTGGTTCAGGACTTTAATGATTGTATTGGTGTTAGGCGGATTTATTGCGTTTAACCAGGCGCGTTTATACAACATCAAAAAACAACGATTACGTTTGGCAAGAGAAGTTCGCGAGCGTACACACGAGGTGATGGAGCAGAAGGAGAAAATTGAGAGTCAGAAAAAAGTCATTGAAGAGGAGAAAAATAAAGTAGAAAAATTACTGCTTAATATTTTGCCGGAAGAAACCGCGGAGGAGTTAAAGTCGCGCGGAAAAGCCTCGGCGCGCAGTTATCGTCAGGTTACCGTTTTGTTTACCGATTTCGTAGGATTTACAAAAATTGCAGAACGGATGCGTCCTTCTGATTTGGTTGCAAAGCTGGATGCTTACTTCATCCGATTTGATGAAATCATTCAGAAGTATAATCTTGAAAAAATAAAAACCATTGGTGATTCCTACATGGCCGCCGGTGGAGTACCGATCCGTTCCAAAAGTAATCCGATTGATACCGTTTTAGCAGCGCTTGAGATTAAGCGTTATATGGACGAGCTTAAAGACAGTGCGGGTGGACATTCGGATGATGCCTGGGATTTGCGCATCGGAATTAATACCGGAGAAGTAATTGCCGGAGTTATCGGAACCAAACGATTTGCTTACGATATCTGGGGTAATACCGTGAATACCGCAAACCGGATGCAAATTACCAGCGAACCCGGAATGGTAAATATTTCGGGAACCACTTTCGATTTGGTTGAGCCATATTTTGAATGTACTTACCGTGGAAAAGTTGCGGCGAAGAATAAGGGCGAGATTGATATGTACTATGTACATCGCATTAAGCCGGAACTTTCGATTGATGGATTAGGGCTGGAGCCGAATGAAAAGTTCTGGAAGTATGTCGATCTTCACCTTTACAGTTCCATTAACTACAATAAAGCTGAACGTCACATTATGAAAATTCTCCGTGAGCGTTTACCTTCTCATTTGTATTATCACGGCATTCACCATACCTATGATGTAGTACAGGCAGCGGAGCGTTTTGCGCTGATGGAAGGAATTACGGATGATCAGATGTTCACCTTAAAAAGTGCGGCTACGTATCATGATGCGGGATTTGTAGAACAGTATGCTAAGAATGAACCGATCGGTATCCGCATGGCGCAGGAGATTCTTCCTAAATACGGCTATACACCAGAACAGGTAGAGGAAGTAGCGCGATTAATTAAAGCAACCATTATTCCTCACGATCCGCAAAGTCACCTCGAACAAATTATTTGCGATGCGGATTTAGATTATTTAGGCAGGGATGATTTTCATGAGATTGCCGACACCTTGCGACGTGAATTACGTGAGCAGGGAATTATTAATTCTGATCGTTCGTGGGATGAAATGCAGGTTAAGTTTTTGACCATGCATAAATATTTTACGGCCTCAGCTATCAAACTGCGTCAGGCCAAAAAAGAAAAACACATCGAAGAAATTAAAGTGCGACTGGAACAAAACAATTACGCCGATTAATTATTTCCAATCGGGAAAGGTTATTTTTTTTCCTGTTTTGCGCAGCTCCCTCAGGTATTCTTTTTCTTCTTTGCTTAATCCTTGTTTCCACAGATAAATGGATTTCAAATTTGGATTGTCAAGTCCAACCGGCATTCCTGAAAGCCCGTTGTCATAGGTTAACAATGTAATTTCCCTTATACAGCTGTGACCACTAAAATCCATTTTACTGATGTCTAAATGCAAATGAGGATTTTGAGCATAATTGAGTGAGACCATACAAGGTGCATTTTTTACATCCACCGGAAGCGTATCCGGAAAAGAAGCTCCAATATGCACCTCTTTTATTTTTGGTGTTTGTTTAAACGAATGATATCCTTTGATGCTTCCCTTGCCAATATTGATAAATTCAAGATGCGGTGCGATGGCGTCCATTTTTATTTCTCCGCCAAAACACTGGATGGATTTTAATTTTGGAAAGAGCGCTACAAAATCGCTGATGGAACCTTCATGAATAAACAAATTTTCTACTCCGGTAAAACGAGCAAATTCTTTGGGAAGCTCTCCGTTGTAACCACTAATGTTTAATTGTCGAATCGCCGCTGCTTTTTCAGGGTCGGCATATTCCAGAAAGAGTAAACTATCGTGCTCAAAAAATTCTTCCACATATACACCCGCCGGCGTTTCTCTCACTTTACGGTAAAATCTTTTTTCGAACGAGAGCGAAGAACTGTCGCTCCCCGCATAATTCTTTACACGGTATTCCGTGCAGTTGCAATCCGGAACAGGTTGAAGTTCTTCTACCCGTGTAGTTGGAGTTGAAACGGAATCGGTTTTAAGGCTGTCTGCTGTTGTTTTGTCTCCCGGCGCAAGTTGGACTGTTTCAACATCTGAAGAAGCATTACAGGCGCTTAAAACGAGGAACAGGAGGATTGTTTTTAATCTCATGCAATTAGAATGTGGCAGACGAAAAAAAGTAACAAAAAAAACCCGGATGAAAATCACCCGGGTTATACGATTGTACCATACGATTAGCTGAACAATACAGATCCGCTTACTCCGGTATCGATTGGGTTAACGATCATAACAGGAATTTCTGCATCGTTGGTAATAAGTTGTTGCTCGGCGGAGTTGGCAAACATACCACCGGTTAAACGATTACCCTGGTGATTCATGATTGCAATAAGGTCTGCATCCAGTTCTGCCGACAAACGAACACATTCTTTATCGAGCGAACCTTCTGCAATACGGGTGGTAAATTCAATACCGCGATCTCCGAGGAATTTTTTCGCGAAGGCAATATTGGAATTTAACTGATGCACGAGGTATTCATCATCTTCATTCGGAAGAACGATATGGATACGCGAATTAAAGTACTTTGCCATGTCGGCAACGATCGATAATTTTTGTTTGGTATCGCGTTCTAAATCCATTGGCACGATGATATCGTCGTACCCGTTGTTTTTAATTTTTTTCTGTTGAACAACAACAAATGGCACTTCACTGTTGGTGATGATTTTCATAGCATCTGATCCAACAATTTTCTGCCATCCTCTTGCACCGTGCGTACCCATAAAAATGAGTGATGCATTATGTTCGGAAGCAAAAGCTCCGATGTCGTCGAAAATATTTCCAATACGAACGTTAGCGTGACAAGAAATACCTCCTGCTTTCGACGCTTCTGCCGCAATGTTTTCCAGTTTTCCTTTTACTTCATCGATCTGCGCAGGTTTAGATACAACATGTAATAGAATAACTTCTGCACCTGTTGTTTTAGCTACTACCGACGCGTGATTTAATGCTGTATCGGCCACCGAAGTGAAATCGTGAGGAACAATGTAGGTTTTACTTGCCATGGCTTATTTTGGTTTTTTGTATGGGATAACAAATTTAATGAAATATTTTAATCGAAAGACCTTAACCAACAGGTTGATTTTAAGGCGTTTAAAGTGAGTCTACAAAAAAGCGGACTTCGTTGAACATTTCTTCACGCAGGTGAACTTCCTTCTCAAAATCGTCGGCATCCATGTTAAGCGGACAAACAATCCCTTCGAGCACGAGTGAATAATGCGCAAAACTTTCGTCGGAAGGAAATTGATTTTTTATCCATGCAATGGCAGAAATAAAGTGAGGGGAATTAAAGGCAATGTAGAGCACTGCAATTTTTTCTTTTTCACTCAGTGATTCGAAACATTTTCGTAATGCGGATAATTCAGTTTCATTCAGAAAATCGTCCTCTTCCAATTCGTCCCAATCGCCATAATCGGCAAAGGGTAAGAAGTGAAACGGAATGTTTTCCTTTTCTAAAAACGACTTTACGAAGCGTGCAACGCCTTCCTGTGCAGCAAAAATGCGTTGATCTTCGGAGCGGTGGAAAAAGGCATCCTGACTCCAGAAAATGGGCCAGTTTTCAATTTGAGCGATCAAATGCTGAACGCCTTGTTTTTGTACCGACAGTAAGAAATACAGAGGAGAAGGAATGATCATATTATCATTCGCATCGAAGTAAACCGGATATTTTTCAAGGCTTTCCTTGATTCGGAGAGCGAGTCCTTTTTCAGGAATATTCATGGCTTCGTCGCTACCCGCCCAGGTGATGATTTTTTCGGAATCACCCTGACGAAAATTGTAACGATAGCCTACATTGGTTTGCAACAATTCAATACGGTACATTCCTCAGTTATTTTTACCGAGTTTGTACATATGGCGGAAATGTGATGCAAGGGCAGAACGTGTTGTTGGGAATGAATGATAAGCTACATTGTATTCCGCACACACTTGTGCTACGATTTGCTGAATGGCAGGATAATGCACGTGAGAAATCCGTGGAAAGAGATGGTGTTCTACCTGGTAGTTGAGTCCACCTAAAAACCAGCTCACAAATTTATTTTGTACTGCAAAATCGGAAGTCGTTTTTAATTGGTGAACAGCCCATTCCGATTCAATTTTGGTTACCCCTTCATCGTGTGCGTGTTCGAACTCCACATTTTCTACCACGTGAGCCAATTGGAATACCAGAGATAATGTTAAACCGAGTGCAACGTGCATGGCTATAAAGCCCATTAACCAGCCAAACCATCCCCATACAAAAATGGGGACAACGATGTAAATGAAAATGTACAACACTTTAGAAATCCAAAAAATAACATGTTCTTTTGGTTTCATTTTATCCACTTTTACATTGTAAGCTTTGGCAGCAAAATATTCCTGAATATCTTTGAGTAAGAGCCAGAAAATGGTGCTTACGGCATAAAGCGGAATGATGTAAAGAAATTGCAAACGATGTGCCCAAACATGTGGCTGTGTTGGTGCCATGCGGATTAAAGGAGCCTTCTGAATATCGTCATCCACACCGTCGATATTGGTGTAAGTATGGTGAACGATATTGTGTTTTTGTTTCCACATAAAGGCATCACTTCCGAGTGCGTTCATTGAAAGGGAAAAGAGATCGTTGATTTTCTTTTTGGAACTATAGGAACCGTGACAAGCATCATGCATTACGTTAAATCCAATAAAGGCTTGTAAAAGGCCCATTAAAAAAGCAAGCGGAAGCGCAATGTACCATTGGAGGTTGACCAACATGAGCACTGCATATACAGCGATTGCTGCGGTTACAAAAACAATGGTTTTAAGGTATAGACGAAAATCTCCGCTTTGTTTTTTATTTTCCTTTTCGAAGTACTGATTTACCGCTGACCGTAACGAAGCGAAAAAATCATTTTCGGGACGAGAGAATTGAACAATTGCCAAAACTATAATTATTGATGAAGTGCAAATATAAAAAATAAAAAAATAGTAATCTAACTCCGTTTAGGCGCTTAATTCTCAATACGAATGGTGGAAATTCCGTGTCCGTTTTTAATTACCTGTATTTGAGTGCCAATCCGTTCTTTTAAAGCTTCAACATGCGATATGATTCCTATCAGTTTATTGTCGTCGGACTGCAATTTTTCTAAAGTGTTAATGGCCAGGTCCAGCGTCTCCGGGTCCAGCGTACCAAAGCCCTCATCGATAAAGAGGGAATCAATTTTTACGGTACCTGCAGCAAGATCAGATAATCCCAATGCCAGGGAGAGACTTAAAAGAAATGTTTCGCCGCCCGACAAGGTTTTTACATCCCGCAGAGAAGCGCCCAGATCCAGGTCCAGCACTTGTAATTCTTTGTTTCGTTCCGGAGGTTTTACCAATTGGTAGCGCGACGACAATTCTTTGAGGCGTTGATTGGCAAAGTAAACCAGTTGGTTTAGGGTGATATCCTGCACAATGGCGGAAAATTTATTACCGGTTGCGTCACCAATCAGGTGATCCATCACGTCCCATTTCCATTTCGATTTTTCAAGTTCCTGAATTTCCTGTTGCAGTGAATGAGCATCCTTTTCTGCTTTTTCGTTGAGCTCCAGTTCTGTTTTTAATCGGGTTTGATCTTCTTTTCGTTCATTAAACATTTTCTGTTTCGAATCCAGTTCAGTTTTTAATTGGTCGGGCAGACGATCCGCTATGTTTTGTTTTCCGATTTCTGCCAGGCGTGCGGTAGAATCGTTGAGTGTTTGTTGGATCCGGGTGAGTTTTTCTTCAATATTTTTTTTGAGGTTTACAATGCGTTTTTCTTCTTCCTCCAATAGCAACACCTCCTTTACATCTTGTTCTGATTTGAATTGGTCATGAAGAAGCAGCGCGTTTATTTTTTTCTGAATGTCCAAAAGCTGCTGCTCAACTTCCCTTTTGTTCTGTCCCAATTTTTCCTGGTTTTCCGCAAGATGATTTATCATTTGAAGCGAAGCATCCAATGCAGTGCGATCGGATTCCCATTCTTTTTTTACAGGGAGGCCCTTATTGAGTAATTCTAATTTGTTGAGGACTTCCTTCAATTGCTTTTTCTCATTCTCTTCCTGCAGTAAAACATCCTGCAGCATTAAAAGCTGTTGGAGCGACAAGGCCTCTTGTTTTTGTTCCTGCAAAACACGTTCCTGATGCTCAATATTGGCATGTATTTCTGAAGGATTTTCAGAAAAAAGTTGAGGGAAGGCATTTAAAAGCTCAATCAACTCTTCCTTTCGTTTGCTCAGTTCATCAATGCGCTTATTTTTTTCCCGGGTAAAATTTTCATGGACCTGTAATTTCAGCTCAACTGAATTTATTTTACTTGTAAGCGTTTGGTTTTGTTCCTCCAGCTCTTTTAAAACCTGCTCATCGTTTTTGATTTTTTGCTCCGTGTGACCGGGTTCTGAATGTGAGGCGGAGTCGGGATGATGTGTGGAGCCGCATAGAGGACAAGGTTCGCCTTCTTTTAACAAATGTCGAAAGCCTTCAATCTGGAGTTTCGCCTGATCGAGTAATAGTTGTTCCTGAAGATTTTTTATTGATTTTTGAAGTAGTTCTATTTTACCCTTCAATGCAAGGTGTTGCTCCGAAAGCTCCGTTTTTAACCGGATATTTTCTTCGTTTTCCTTCCTGGCTTTATTCAAAACTTCGTTCGAATCCTTCAGGTCTTTTAAAACGGTTTCAAGTTCGGTGCTTTTCGATTTTAACCCGGCATATTGAAGCAATGATTGATTTATGGTTTCTGCTTCAGGTAAATTTTTCTCTTGAAACTCACGTATGATCTCCTGCAGTTTTAGCAAGGCATTTTCTGCAGTTTTCAGTTTATCCTGAAGTGCAGAAGATAAATTCCTGAATTGATTTTTTTTATTGCTGAGTAAATTTTCCAGTCCGCCTTCGATGCGTTGTTTTTTCTTATCCAGCAAATCAATTTCTTCAATGGTTTGATGAAGCGCCTGGCGGAAATTATTTTCATCGGACCCCGTAAAGGTGGTCCATTTTAGAGTCAGCGTGTTTT
>JAIBBF010000073.1 GCA_019694795.1 Flavobacteriales bacterium
CGATCCGTATTTTTTTTCAAATAAAACTCACAGATCACTCTGTAAATGTTTTGAAAGCCATCGTTTTCCTGCAGCTGACTTTAAATATTTTTCACGCTTCCTTGCAGCTGCATAACCCAAATGCGACTCTTTGTAAATCATCTCCCAGGGCATATGGCCACTGGTAAACTTCGATTTTCCTGTATTGTGTTCCATCAGTCGATTTTCACAATCTGTAGTCATGCCGACATAAAACAAACCATCTTTCAGGCTGCGTAAAACATATACAAATACCGTATCCATAGAAAACAAAAAACCCCGACAAATCTGTCAGTGTTTATGGTGGTGTGGGAGGGAATCCCCGCCTGACTGACGTTAGTCGGGCAGGCCTGTCCGACTAATGATAATTAGGCGGGGAACCCACACGAATGAACACCAACCAGGCCTGTCCGACTAATGATAATTAGGCGGAGAACCCAGACCAATTAAACCAGACGGACAGGCCCAAACGAATGCTGCCGATCCGTATTTTTTTTCAAATAAAACTCACAGATCACTCTGTAAATGTTTTGAAAGCCATCGTTTTCCTGCAGCTGACTTTAAATATTTTTCACGCTTCCTTGCAGCTGCATAACCCAAATGCGACTCTTTGTAAATCATCTCCCAGGGCATATGGCCACTGGTAAACTTCGATTTTCCTGTATTGTGTTCCATCAGTCGTTTTTCACAATCTGTAGTCATGCCGACATAAAATAAACCATCTTTCAGGCTGCGTAAAACATATACATATACCGTATCCATAGAAAACAAAAAAACCCCGACAAATCTGCCAGGGTTTATGGTGGTGTGGGAGGGAATCGAACCCACGACACAAGGATTTTCAGTCCTTTGCTCTACCAACTGAGCTACCGCACCGTTAAGGGACGGCAAAAATAACTAAAATTCCTGAAAAGCAAAAAAGAAAGTTGAAAAGCTTAAAAAGTTCAGAAAGCCTTATTTTTGAGCATGCACCAAAAACTAAATCTGGTACTCGATTTCGGAAACACCGCTTTAAAGGGAGCTGTTTTTAAAGGAGATCAATTACTTGAATATTTCCATAGTACCCTTTTTGAAGCGGAGCAGGCCCTGGAAGGAATCAATCAAAAATACAATGATGCACAGGTCATCATTTCCAGTGTAATTCAACTCAATTTCCCTCTCCCCTTTTCCGGTAATAAACTAATCCTGCTCGATCAACACACCCCTACCCCGGTTATTAATAAATACCTGAGTCCGGAGACGCTTGGTCGCGACAGGCTGGCTAATGCCTGTTTTGGGGCAACAGCGTCTAAAGGGAAAAACTGCCTAATTATGGATGCGGGCACCTGCTTGAAATTTGATTTTGTGAATTCAGCCGGCGAATACCTTGGAGGATCTATCAGTCCGGGATTACACATGCGGTATGAGGCCATGCATACTTTTACCGACCGATTGCCGTTATTGGATACACAATCAGGTAATTTGTTAATCGGACGAAACACAAAGGAGTCGATGATTTCTGGAGCAT
Organism: Flavobacteriales bacterium; assembly: GCA_019694795.1. NCBI lineage: Bacteria > Pseudomonadati > Bacteroidota > Flavobacteriia > Flavobacteriales > Flavobacteriales bacterium. The sequence continues at coordinate 1,526 of JAIBBF010000073.1, forward strand.
TTTTAGGCATGAAAGCTGAAATGGAGGGATTTGTAAGATCCTACAAGGAAGAGTTTGGTGTGGAAGAAATCTGGTTAACCGGAGGAGATGCCCCTCTTTTTGCCGATGCCTTTAATTTTTCCATCTTTGCAGACCCTTATTTAACCCTTAAAGGGCTGAATGCAATTTTAAACTACAATGCCTGAAAGCAGAAAACATCTTTTTTTAATTCTCATTTGCATCCTGCTGGGTGGCTTTTCATCTGCGCAACAAAATGTGTCCTCCCCTTATTCGCGCTATGCATTTGGAGAGTTGAATAATAACGGATTGGCAGCTTATTCAGGATGGGGATACTCTTCTGTGGCATTGGCAGACTCCTTTCTAATCAACATCAGCAACCCGGCGAGTTTTGCGAATATTATGCCGCATCGTCCCATTTTCGATATTGGTGTTGGGGGAATGTTTGTACAATCTTCTTCACAAAACACCAGCGAAACCAGTAATGCAATTGGATTACGCAATATAACCCTTGCATTTCCGATCAATCAACGTTCCGGATTTTCATTTGGAATTGTTCCCTTTAGTTCGGTTGGTTACAATATGAAATCGGTGGTTGCCGAAGAGAATATTGGCGATGTAACTTACTCCTTTAAAGGCGAAGGTGGAATTAACCGACTCTATCTTGGTGGCGGTTATAAAATTGTAAACGCAAAACGGCATACCGTAAGTCTGGGCGTTCGGGGTTCTTATCTGTTTGGGAATATTCTTCGTGAACGAAAAGCCGTTTTTCCGGCCTATACCGGAATTCTGAACACCAAAGTAAAACACAATACCATCGTTTCAGATTTCCTTGCTGATTTCGGTTTACAATACAAAATGAAAATTAAGGACAGCATTCAGTTAAGTGTCGGCATCGCCTATAACCTGGGAGCAGATATCAATGCGCGTCAGGAAATGCTGGCATACAGTTTCAGAAACACTTCTACCGAATACCCGCTGGATACCATTCAATACATCGATACGATCTCCGGATACATGAGCTTCCCTACGCGACTTTCTGCGGGATTTGCCTATGAAGTGTTAATTCCGCGCGATAAAGGTTTGAACCGGAGACTGGTGATTACGGGCCAGTACGATATGCAAAATTGGTCGCAATACGCAGAAGTATTTGGGGGTGTAACCGTTGATGATCAATTGAAAAATTCGAGCGGATTTGGATTTGGAATTCAATACACCCCACTGGTATTTGAAAAAATTCCCGAAGCAAAAATTTGGCAAACAGCCAGTTATCGAATTGGATACCGTTTCTACAGCACCTATTTACAATTAAATAACACACAGCTGAAGCAGAATGGCATAAGTTTTGGATTAGGACTACCATTGTTAAACTCCCGTTCTCTTTCTATGTTAAACATAGGAGGCGAAATCGGTAAAAAGGGAACAACAGAAAATAACCTGCTCGAAGAAAGATATTTTAATCTGTATATCGGGATTTCTGTGAGTCCAAGTAATACCGACGGATGGTTTCACAAGCGTAAATATGATTAATATGTTCACCACAATAAATAATACAACAATGAAAACAATCAAAGGAATGTTCATTCTGATTGCAATGATCGGTTGGGTAAACAACTCTTTTGCACAGAAAGAAGACTGGGGAAGCGATAGTCTGGAATGCAGAAAATGTCTTTCTCTTTACACAGAACCATTAAAACAAAAAAACTACGAAGAAGCAGCTACGCACTGGCGTTGTGTTGTGAAGGTTTGTCCTAAAGTAAAAGAATCGGTATATATCAATGGTGCTATCATCTACCGTTATTTTATCGATAACGAAAAGGATGCAGCCCGTAAAGATAAATTGGTTGATACCCTTGCATGGGTTTACGAACGCAGAATGGAATATTTCGGACGTTCAACTGAAACCATGGAAGCTTATGGTAACGACATGTTACGCTATCGTCAGGATAAACCGCAGGTTGCTTATGGAATTCTTAAGGAATTGATTGACCGCGAAAAAGAAAAAACGCCTTGTGTTGCGTTGATGCGTTATTTCCAGTCGCTGGTGATCATGAACAAAAAGAAAGATCCCAGCGCTCCGAATGATAAAGTGATGGAAGAATATTTCCGTGTTAAAGAATACCTCGAAGCGAATTTAGCAGCTACTCCCGACAGTAAAAACTGCACCATTGCTAATGATGAAGTGGATAAATACGGAGTACCTTACTTAACAGAAGATAAGGTGTACGAATACGCTAACAAAAAATACAGCACTGTACCTAAAGAAGATAAAGCAGCTCGTATTGCTGAAATGAAAAAATTACTTGATGTAATGAACAAGAAGAATTTCAACAACAATGAAATCTTCGATAAAGTTCTTGCAGAAGTGTTAGAAGCAGAACCGTCTGCAGATGGTTATTACAGCCTTGGACTTTCCATGAACAACAAAAGAAAATACAGTGAAGCTAACGCCAATTTCAAAAAAGCAATTGAGATGTGTGGCGACTGTCCAAAAATCGGTGATTACCTCATGGGTGCAGCAAAAGCCAACCTCAACGCAGGTAATGCTTCCACTGCAGCTTCATTCGCCCGTCAGGCCATGAGTAAAGACTCAAAATTAAGCGGACAAGCATACTATGTAATCGGTCAGGCTATTGCAGGTTCCGGTTGCGGAGAAACGGAGTTCGAGCGTAAATTCAACTACATACTTGCAGCAGAATATATGCAACGTGCTAAAGCAGCTGATGGATCACTGAGTGACGAAGCCAACGGTAAAATTGGTGCCTATCGTTCCAGATATCCTAACCGTACTGAGATTTTTGAACATGGTCTGCTCGATAGAGAAACCTTCCACATCGGTTGCTGGATCAATGAAGATGTTAAAATACCGAAAGACTAAATGAACCCTCTCCCTGGTTCACGAATACTTTTAAAATGCATTCCGGTCCTGTTTGGGGCCGGAATGTTTTTTTCATGTGTAAACGATCCAAAGGAGGTTGACCGCATTGCGCGCATCGATGAAATGCCGCAGGAGACCATGGAGGAAGTCACCCTCATATATTCAGATTCAGGTCAAACCCGTGCCATTCTGGAAACGCCCCTCATTAATAAATTTTACTCCCCCAAGGAGAAAATGGAATTTCCCAATGGGCTAAAGCTCACCTTTTTTAAACCGGGTCAACAAAAAGAATCCGTTTTAACATCGAATTATGGACTATTGGACCAGGCCAATCGCAGTTTATTGGTTCGGAGCAATGTGGTTTTTATTAATTTTATGCGGGGCGACACCATGAATACGGAGGTTCTGAATTGGAATCAGGACAGCGCCAAAGTATTTACCGATAAACTCGTGGTGGTACATGGAAGAGACGGAATTTTTACCTGCCGACAAGGACTAAAAGCCGGGGAGGCGTTTGACTGGTATGAATTCAATGGCGTTGCCGGGAAATACAATTACCAAAACGAGGAATAAACAACATGGAAAAATACAATCGATTTTCTGAAATTATGTGGTTACTTTTAACCATTACCACAACCGCACTGGTGGTGTTTCTGATGGTGACCGAAAAATCCGTTAACAAATCTAAATGGTATTTGGTAATTCCACTTCTTTCTGCAGCCATGTACATTATGCGTCGTGGATTAAGAAAGCGTTTCGAGAAGCAAAAAGAAGCCGATCGTTCCAACCATTCTAAAGCAGGAAAATGATTTCCACTTCTCTTTTTATTATTCTCATTTGCATTTTACTTTCTGCCTTTTTTTCAGGAATAGAGATTGCTTTTTTATCTTCCAACAAACTCAAAATTGAGTTAGAAAACAAGCAAGGTTTATTCTCTGCTCGCATCCTTTCCTTTTTTGTAAAAAAACCTTCTCACTTCATTGCTGCCATGCTTTTGGGTAACAATGTTGCATTGGTAGTTTACGGTATTTATATCGCTTTAATTCTTGAGCCCCCTATTCGTGATTATGTTTGGGATAACCGTTGGTTCGTACTTGTGGTACAAACATTTATTTCCACGCTGATCATCCTCTTTACCGCAGAGTTTCTTCCCAAAGCTATTTTCAGAATCAATCCCAACGGAATATTAAAAGTATTTGCACTTCCGATGATTTTGATTTATCTCATTCTTTGGTTACCCACCATGATCATGCTGGGAATTTCAGAAGGGATTCTTCGAATATTTACCGGTAATAAAAAGGGAGACGGCACCGATGTTGGTTTAGGGAGAATTGATCTGGATAACTATCTGGAAGAAGTAACACAAAATGCGGCGCAAAGTCAGACAGAAATCGATCATGAAATTCAGATCTTCAGAAATGCACTTGATTTTTCAAAAGTAAAAATCAGAGAGTGTATGATTCCCCGTACAGAAATTGTTGCTGCTAATGTCGATTCCAACATCGATGAATTAAAACAACTGTTCATTAAAACGCAACTATCTAAAATTTTAATCTACAGAGATAATTTAGATAACATCATCGGATATGTTCACTCCTACGAATTGTTTAAACAACCTACCAGGATTCAGGACATTCTACTTCCCATTTCCATCGTTCCGGAAACACAATCTGCACAATCCCTGCTGGAAGAATTCACTAAACAAAGCCGCTCTATAGCCATTGTTGTAGATGAGTTTGGCGGGACTTCAGGCTTAGTAACGATGGAAGATATCATTGAAGAAATTTTCGGAGAAATAGAAGATGAACACGATACGGAAGAACTGATTGAAAAGCAGATTTCTGAAAAGGAATTTCTCTTTAGCGGCCGGATGGAAATCGACTACCTCAACGAGACCTATAGCCTTCAGATTCCCGTTAACGATGAATACAGTACGCTGGCAGGCTATATCATTAACCAAACCCAAGATATTCCCGAAAAAGGAACCACTGTCCAAGCTGGAGCCTACCGGTTTGTAATTGAGTCTGTTACGGGTCAGAAAATTGAAATTATCCGGATCCTCCCTGCATTGACGGATTAATCCTGCTCCATTCTTGCAAATTGGCTTTTAAAAAAGGATTCTGCTCCGTATATTCGCAGCCCTTAAATATTTACAACAATGGCCATTATTGGTAAAATTCGCGAAAAGTCTGTGCTGGTAATTGTACTAGTTGGACTTTCTCTTGTACTTTTTATTCTTGGAGATTTCCTCACTAATCAGCGTGGTGGTCCACTCGACACATCCATTGGTGAAGCCTATGGCGAACCGATTGACGGAATCGAATACGATCGTCGCGTTCGTGAAATGACAGAAGGAGAAAACGCTCGTCGCGAGGCGATGGGTCAGCCAACCCTCAGTGAAACTGAAGTTGACCAAATGCGTGAAAACGTATGGAATCAATTGGTAGGTGAAATCATTTCCAAGCGTGAATTAGCACATTTCCCGTTCTCCGTTCCGAAGGAAGAGCTTAACGATATGATTTACGGGGTAAACATTCACCCTGCTATTTTATCAGAACCCGGTTTTAAGGATGCCATGGGTCAGTTCTCTAAAGATTCACTGGTTCGTTACCTTAATGCACTGGAAGCTCCGAACGACCAGGCACGTGCTGCTAAAGAGCAATGGATCAAATTTGAGCAGAACATCAAAGAAGAGCGCATGAATATTAAATATTCTACGCTGATTTCAAAAGCTGTTTACGTTACCAACGCAGAAGCAAAACGTCATTTCGAAGACAATAACCGCATTTACAAAATCCGCTATGTGGTAAAGAAATATTTCGATATTCCTGATTCCATGGTTACGGTTACCGACGAAGATATCAGAGCGTATTACGAGAAAAACAAATTCCGTAAACAATACGAGCAACCAGGATCACGTGTGTTTGAATATGTTCAGTTCCCATTAATTCCTACCAAGGAAGACCGCATTAAAATGGAAGCTGAAATGAATGAAATCAAGGATGGCTTCGCAAAGGCATCTAACGATTCTTCTTATGTGATGCTTTATTCGGATAATAAATATTTCAACAGCAATTATTCTGTATCAGGAGAGTTTTCTCCAACCACAGATTCTTTAATTCAAAATGCAGATTCAGGAGCGATTGTTGGTCCGTATGAAGAATTCGGCTACCTGCGCTTAACCAAAATCCGCGGTGTAAAATATGAACCGGAAGCTCGTGTTCGGCACATCCTTCTTGGAAAAGAAAAAGGAGAAATTGCAGATTTGAAAAAACGTGCCGACAGTATCCGTACCGTAATTCGTCGCAACAATAACTTCGAGGAAATGGTAACGAAATTTACCGATGATCCGGGAAGTATGAGCAATGGTGGTGTTTATGATTGGTTCCCGAAAGGCCGCATGGTTGAACCATTTGAAAACGCTGCATTCAACGGAAAAGTTGGCGATCTGCAAATTGTTGAAACCGATTACGGAATTCACATTGTGGAAGTTCTCGGTCAACGTCAGGCGAAGCGTGTGAAATATGCTACGATCGATAAAAAAATCGTTCCAAGTTCAGAAACAGAAGAAGCCGTTCGTATGCTGGCTAATGAATTCCTCGAAAAAATTAACGACGGAAGTAAGTTTGAAGAATACGCTAAAAAAGAAAAACTGGTGACCTTCGAAAACGAGGTAATGAACATTCAGCACACGTTAAATGGTGATGACCGTTCAAGAGAATTAATTCGTTTCGTTCAAACCGGTGCTAAAAATGATGTTTCTGATGCAATCACTTATGGTGACAATATTGTAATTGCACATATTGTTTCCGTAAAAGAAAAAGGTGTTCCCGAATTCGAAGACATCAAAGACATCATGATGATTCCTACTCGTCAGGATAAAAAAGCTGAACTCCTGAAAAAACAAATGAGCGGTGCGAAATCCATTGAAGACGTAGCCTCTAAAGCTAATACCATTGTTCAGGATGTTGAAGTCAACTTCGGGTCAACTACCATTAAAGGTGGTGGAGGAAATGAGCCTGTAGTTATCGGAACGATCTTCTCATTAACACCACAAAACAAAGGCGCAATGACTGTTCCTATTCAAGGGAAAACGGGTGTGTACGTTGTTCAATTGGTGGATGTGATTGAACCGGCTCAAACTACCGACTATGCTACAAGCAAAAATAACCTGATCACCGTTCGCAGAAATCGTGCAGGTGGCGATGCTTTCAAAGCATTAAAGGAAAATGCAAAAATTGTAGACAAGCGTACTGCCTACTAAAAAATACCAAATCAAAAAAAATCCTTCCAGTATTACTCGGAAGGATTTTTTTTTAGAAACAAACGAAGTGAATATTAAGCGATGAGCGACGATTATTCTTCCTTCTCGAAGCGAAACCAATTAGAACCCGACGATTATTATACAACGCCGGAAGGATATATTGTGTTTACCGAGAAGTATTTGCTGAAGCGCGGCTATTGTTGTAAAAGCGGATGTAAACATTGTCCCTATGGCTACAACAAAAAAACCGGACGCATCGAAGGCAAAAAATAATCAGGAACTTCTTTTCCTGGCAAGCGTTTGCACTTTATTCAAAAACAACTCACGCTTTTGTTCATTTGAAAACCGCATCGAACCCATCCGGGTTGTTCCCAGAAAACGAAATCCGCAAAATTCAAGCGTAAACTTTTTCAAGGCCCTTGTTCCGTGACTTCGGTTAAACAATACATGATGCCAAACCGGCGCGTCCATGGTGACAATTAACTCTGTACTTCTTCCCTTTAAAAGCTTATCCCACATCGGAGAATCTTTTTTGTATTTAAAAGCAAATCCGGGAAGAAAAACACGATCGATAAATCCCTTCAATAATGCAGGCATTTCGCCCCACCAAATAGGAAATACCCACACAATATGTTCTGCTTCGGAAATGAGCTGTTGAGCTTGAATTAAATCCTGCTCCATGTTCTGCTGCGATTTATATCCGGTATGCAATACAGGATCGAAATTCAGTTCATGCAGATTAAGAATTTTACATGAATCTCCAGCGCCATTTTTATAGCGCAAAGCAATTGCATCGGAAAAAGAATCCTTTCGCGGATTGCCGTTTATGATTAATATTTTTTTCATGGTTAGATGATTAAAATGTCCAACGGAAAGTAGGTACAGGGAAAAATCCTTGCTGGTATTCGGTGACTAATTGTCCTGTTCTCGGATTATAACTATTGCGAAATACATTTTTATGATTCGTTACATTCTGTAAATCGATAGCCCATTCCATTGTACTCTTTTTTAATTCGCGTCGGAATGATAGTTTCACATCGAAACGGAAATAATCACTCTGGCGTTGACTGTATGCGTTATTCAAATCGAAAATAGCATATCCGGCAGATTGCGTAGCGGCAAGATCTATTGGCGTCAGGAACTTCCCTCCCACCCAACTGCTGCGTACGTTAAATGCGAATACATTACCTTTTTTAC
>JAIBBF010000074.1 GCA_019694795.1 Flavobacteriales bacterium
CTTCCACACTGGTTTCATAATCGTTTTTATGCAGGTTGCGGAAATATCCGATGGAATATTGATTTCCGATTTGTGGTTTAACGCGATCGGTACTTGGCACCCATACATCGGTTGGTAATGAAACCGCCGAGAGTGATGCAAGGTGAATGTATTGCAGATTGCGCGTATAGGCTGCTTTCAGTGATGAAACTTTATTGAGTGTGTAACGCAAAGAAGCACGCGGTTCGGGTCCGTGATACAGTGCAACGGATTCTCCTCTGTTGTAGGTGATGGTATCACTCGTGGTGCCCAGGGTGGGATCTTTTACGTAACGGGTGAATGGACCTACCTGATTGAAGAGCGAGTAGCGGAGTCCGACCGACATGCGCAGTTCTTCGGTGATATCGAAATCGTCGTTGAAGTACAAAGCGCTTTCATGAGCGAAAAGTTTTACGCGTCCCCCCGTATCGAATACCAAATCTCCCTGCTTAGCGGTTGCTGAACTGGGCACGAAGGTGTGAAAGGTGTAAAATGCACCGAATTTAATGGAGTGACGCGGGTTGGGTTGGTAGAAGAAATCGAGTTTGCCGTTCCAGTCGGTAATTCCACTGAACAATGCGAATTCGAAATCATCCTGCGCGGCGGCGAATTCGAATTGGTATTGCGAATACACGGCCGAAAAATTCATGAAGAGTTTATTGTTGAAGAGGTGATTCCATCGCACGGTGGCGGTTGAATTTCCCCAGGGAATTTTTACGTTAAAGCCGGCTTTTTTATTGGAGTAATTAAAGACATCGCGACCAAAATATCCGCTGAGGAACAAACGATCTTTATCGTTGAAACGATAATTCATTTTCATGTTGAGATCGTAGAAATAATATCCTGTTCCGTTAAAGGGCGATGTTTCTTTGATGAAGGGTTTCATCAATACATCGATATAGGTTCTACGAGCGGAAATGATGAAGGAAGAGGTATCTTTTTTTATGGGACCCTGTAGCGTGAGACGTGAAGAAATTAATCCGATACCGCCGTCCACCTCAAACTTTTTACTGTTTCCTTCTTTCATGTTTACATCCACCACCGAAGCTAATCGTCCCCCATAATTCGCCGGCATGCTTCCTTTATACAGCTCCACATTTTTAACGGCATCGGCATTAAAGACCGAAAAGAATCCGAAGAGATGCGAAGCATTGTACACCACCGCTTCATCAAGAAGAATCAGATTTTGATCGGGTCCTCCCCCACGCACGTAAAAACCGGAATTCCCTTCGCCGGCCGATTGTACACCGGGTAAAAGCTGAATGGTTTTGAGCACATCCACTTCCCCCATGAAAGCAGGGAGCGTTTTAATTTTTTCCACCTCAATACCCATTCGTCCCATATCGGTGCTCTTGGTATTTTCATCACTGCCCCGGGCAGTGACCTCCACTTCGTCGATAGTAGTAGAAGCCGGTTGCAATTCGAGATTGAGTTTGGTATCGGCATTGAGACTTATCGATTTTTCCTGATCGTCGAAACCGATGAATGAAAATTTGAGGGTATAATTCCCTTTGGGAAGCGTGATGGAATAAAATCCGTAAGCGTTGGTAGTGGTGCCCTTTGCCAGTTCTTTTACATACACATTGGCAGCCATCATGTATTCGCCGGTGGAAGCATCTTTTACATAACCCGACAAGGTAAATTTCTCCTGTGCGGCTACATCACCCGGTGATAAAAGGGCGATGAGGGGGATGATGCATGTAAAAATGAGCGTTCTCATTGTGCTTTTGGTGGACTTAAATGCCAAAACGCGATTGGCGCGATAAAAGTATAACGCTTTTTTCAATAAACATTCATTCCCTTCGATTGTTCTCTAGGGAAATTGCTTTAGTACTGCTATTTTTGTGCTCCATTTCTCACCATGCCTGTAAAAAACACTCCCAGTATAAAATCGCACATCCTCATTGAAGGCGCACGCGTACACAATCTGAAAAACGTATCGGTTGCCGTGCCGCGCAATAAGTTGGTGGTGGTAACGGGCTTATCGGGATCGGGAAAATCGAGTCTGGCTTTTGACACGCTCTACGCTGAGGGTCAACGCCGCTATGTGGAGAGTTTATCATCCTACGCCCGCCAGTTTTTGGGTCGGCTCGACAAACCGGAGGTGGACAACATTCGCGGTATTTCGCCGGCAGTGGCCATTGAGCAGAAAGTGATTTCGCGCAATCCACGCTCTACGGTTGGAACGGTGACCGAGATTTACGATTATTTAAAACTACTTTTTGCACGCGCCGGAAAAACCTATTCGCCCATTAGCGGCAAGGAAGTAAAAAAAGAAAGCGTGAGCGATGTGGTGGACTACGTTAAACAACTGCCACAAGGCACCCGTGTGATTCTGTACGCACCACTCATTCGCAAAAACGACCGCACGCATCAGAAGCAATTGGAGTTACTGATGCAACAAGGTTTCACCCGTGTGGAAGTGAATGGCGAAGTGTATGCCATGGAAGAAGTGCTGCAGCGGAAATTTAAAAACAGCGATGAGTTGTTTGTGATGATTGACCGTTTTGTTGCGGAAAACAACAATGATGAGAATGATAGTCGCGTTGCGGATTCGGCGGAGACGGCTTTTTTTGAGGGCGACGGTGAATGTTTTCTCGAAGTGCAGGATGCGAAAAAAACACGCAAGAAATTCAACAAACGCTTTGAGGCCGATGGCATGAGCTTTGAAGAACCGGATGTACATTTTTTCACCTTTAACAATCCGATCGGTGCCTGCAAAACCTGCGAAGGATTTGGCAGTGTAATTGGAATTGATCCGGATTTAGTGATTCCGAATAAAGCACTTTCCATTTACGAAGATGCTGTGGCTTGCTGGAAAGGTGAGACCATGGGTGAATGGAAAAAACAATTGATAAAAAACGCCGAGAAATTTAATTTCCCCATTCACAAACCCATTTCGCAACTGAGTAAAGAGCAAATGAATGTGCTGTGGAAAGGGAATAAATATTTCGACGGACTCGATGCGTTTTTCCTGCACCTGGAAGCGAACATGTACAAAATTCAGTACCGTGTTATGTTATCGCGCTACAGAGGGAAAACCACTTGTCCGGATTGCCTCGGCACGCGTTTGCGCAAGGATGCACAGTACGTAAAAATCGGCGGTAAATCCATCAGCGATTTATTGTTTGAACCCATTAAAGAATTGATTCCTTTTTTCGATACGTTGAAATTGGGTAAACACGAAGAAAAAATTGCACAACGCATTTTAGTGGAGATTCGCAGTCGTTTAAAATTTCTGAACGATGTTGGACTCGGTTACCTTACACTCAACCGCACGGCGAATACTTTGTCGGGTGGCGAATCGCAACGGATTAATCTGGCTACTTCACTGGGAAGTTCATTGGTGGGATCGATGTATATTTTGGATGAACCGAGTATTGGTCTTCACCCGCGTGATACCCAAAAACTGATTGGTGTTTTGCAAACACTTCGTGATTTAGGCAATACCGTAATTGTGGTGGAACACGATGTGGAAGTGATGCGTGCTGCCGATGAAATTATTGATATGGGTCCCATGGCCGGATCGCACGGTGGTGAAGTGGTGTTTCAGGGCGATCACAGCGAATTGCTGAGTGCAAAAAAATCGATGACGGCGAAATACCTCACCGGAAAAGAAAGCATTGATGCGCCCGATAAAAAACGCAAGTGGAAAGATTATATTCAGGTGACCGGTGCCAGAGAAAATAACCTGAAAGATATTACCGTGAAATTCCCATTGGGGGTTATGACGGTGGTGACCGGTGTTTCCGGATCGGGGAAATCGAGTCTGGTAAAACGCGTGTTGTATCCTGCCATTACGAAAGCATTGGGCGGACATGGCGATAAAAACGGAGCTTTCGATAAACTGGAAGGATCGTTTCGTCAGTTGAAGTCCGTAGAATTTATCGATCAGAATCCCATTGGTAAATCCTCGCGCAGTAATCCGGTAACCTATGTAAAAGCGTTTGATGAAATCCGGAATTTATTTGCGGCGCAACAGGGTTCGAAAGTAAAAGGATTTAAAGCTTCGCATTTTTCATTCAACGTAGATGGTGGTCGCTGCGAAGTGTGCGAGGGAGAAGGAATTATAACCGTAGAAATGCAGTTTATGGCCGATGTGCATTTGGTGTGTGAAGAATGCAATGGCAAACGCTACCGCGATGAAGTGCTGGAAGTGACCTTTCATGAGAAAAGTATTTTTGATGTGTTGCAAATGACCATCGACGATGCCATTACCTTTTTCCAGCAACACAGCAAAGGCAAAGGCGATACGGAAAGTAAAATCGTGCAAAAATTATTACCGCTGCAGGATGTGGGATTGGGTTATGTTCAATTGGGACAATCCTCCTCTACCCTTTCCGGCGGAGAAGCACAGCGGATTAAACTGGCTTCCTTTTTAGGCAATGAAAAAGGCGATAACAACACCCTATTCATTTTTGATGAACCCACTACCGGTTTGCATTTTCATGATGTGAAAAAATTACTGCATGCCATGAATGCGTTGATTGACCGTGGCAATTCGGTTTTAATTATTGAGCACAATACCGATGTAATAAAATGCGCCGACTGGGTGATTGATCTTGGTCCCGAAGGCGGCGACGAAGGCGGTTTCATTCTGTACGAAGGTCTTCCCGAAGACCTGAAAAAAATCAAGAAAAGCTATACCGGTAAATTTTTATCGGAGGGTTGAGGATGGTTTTTTTTCTTTCCATTTTTTGGATCGATAATTATGGCCGCTAAAACTTCGTCTGCCGGGGGCCAATTCATGATTTTTTCATTGAGGAATTTCAGTGCCCGGTTTTGAGTTAAAATCAAATTCCATTTTTTTGATTTAGAAAAAGTTTTTAATTGTTTTTCCCGTTGAATGGCAATTTCCATGGTGGGATGCGCTTCGGTGTAAATAAGATAAATGCAGTTGTATTTTGCTGTATAACTCTTTTTATTTTTTGTTTTCCAGTTGTAATAGTGATAGTGTAATCTTACTTGTATGTTGTTGGTTACACCGCAATATAATATGGTTCTGTTTTTGTTGGTCAGGAAATAAACGCATGGTGTTTTCATGGTTTGAAACTACAGGCATTTATTTTCTTTCTCAATTAATAATTGCACTGTCTTTACCTTTCGATAATCTCCTATCCCCCACCCTTCCACCATCCGATTCCACGCTTCGCTCTGAATGACGCGCGGTGTGTACTCAGTGTTTCAACCCCGCCCTGCAACAATCCGATTCCACGCTCCGCTCTGAATGACGTGCGGTTTGTACTCAGTGTTTCAACCCCGCCCTTCCACCATCCGATTCCACGCTCCGCTCTGAATGACGCTCGGTATGTGCTCCGTGGTTCAAACCCCACGCTGCAACCATCCGATTCCACGCTCCGCTCTGAATGACGCACGGTGTGTGCTCCGTGGTTCAAACCCCGCCCTGCAACAATCCGATTCCACGCTCCGCTCTGAATGACGCACGGTGTGTGCTCCGTGGTTCAAACCCCACGCTGCAACAATCCGATTCCACGCTCCGCTCTGAATGACGCGCGGTGTGTACTCAGTGTTTCAACCCCGCCCTGCAACAATCCGATTCCACGCTCCGCTCTGAATGACGCACGGTGTGTGCTCCGTGGTTCAAACCCCACGCTGCAACAATCCGATTCCACGCTCCGCTCTGAATGACGCGCGGTGTGTACTCCGTGGTTCAACCCTGCCCTTCCACCATCCGATTCCACGCTTCGCTCTGAATGACGTGCGGTTTGTACTCAGTGTTTCAACCCCGCCCTTCCACCATCCGATTCCACGCTCCGCTCTGAATGACGCGCGGTGTGTGCTCCGTGGTTCAAACCCCACGCTGCAACCATCCGATTCCACGCTCCGCTCTGAATGACGCTCGGTATGTGCTCCGTGGTTCAAACCCCACGCTGCAACAATCCGATTCCACGCTCCGCTCTGAATGACGCGCGGTGTGTACTCCGTGGTTCAAACCCCACGCTGCAACAATCCGATTCCACGCTTCGCTCTGAATGACGTGCGGTTTGTACTCAGTGTTTCAACCCCGCCCTTCCACCATCCGATTCCACGCTCCGCTCTGAATGACGCGCGGATATCGCTATTTAAAAAAAATGCCAATTATTCGTCAAATATACATTTCGAATATTTTACTAGTTGGATAATTATTTCTTTGAAAGAAAAATGAAAAAAATTACCATCGAGGAAATTTATCATCTATTATCCAGCGCAGAATTAAAATTTATCCCAAGTCATTCCCAATTATGTTACCCCATACTGGTAAGGTTATACAAGAAGATGAGTTTAGGGATTCAATTTCCGGGAATCAAAACGGACGGGGAACTCATTATTGACGGACATCATCGATACATTGCATCCCTTTTAGCGAACATCGAACTTGAGGTTTATCCCTCGTTCAAAACTTCTGCAACATCAACTTATCATTGGAATACGGTACTATTATCGGAAGAAGATTGGGATACACCGACAAAAATTAAGCTCCTAAACGAAAAAGATGCGCTTTTTAATCAAATTGATCTTAAATATCTTGAATTAATCCTTGAATCTGCATAAATTAGATGGTGCTAATTTTTTTAGACATAGACGGAGTAATGTTACCAGCTAAAAGTTGGGAAAAGCCTGAATTATTGAATGACGGATTCATGTCGTTTGATAAAAAGGCCGTACAAGCCATTAATCAGATTTTAGGACCCAGCGATACAATTATTATCACCAGCTCGCACAGAACTAAATATTCCATTTCGAAATGGATTGAGATTTTTCAGCATCGCGAAATAAATATCGGAGAAATTAATCTTCTACCTGTATTTCCTAATTGTAAATCGCGTAAGGAAGAGCTATTGCATTTCCTTGAAAACAATATTTCGAATGAAGATTTCCTCATCATTGATGATGATAAAAGTTTGCTGGACCTTCCCTCCTCCTACAAGGACAAATTAATATTAACATCTTCACTGATAGGTCTCCATCCGGAACTTGTACATTAACCATTCCTTCTCCAATTATTTTTTTGGAATAATCACCTCGTGCCCTTCGTGCCTTAGTGGTTCAACCCTGCCCTCCAACAATCCGATTCCACGCTTCGCTCTGAATGACGCGCAGATTTTATTTCCATTCCAACTCACTCCCCACTTCCCTTCTACCCTCTTCCCACTACCTATTTTTCCTTACTACCCACTACCTATTTTTCCTACTACCCTTCTACCCACTACCCACTACCTATTTTTCCCATTTCCCTTCTATCTTCTGCCCAAAAAGTATCTTGAAAATGGGCTAAGCAGGATTATTTTACTGAAACAAGTCACGAATTCACTTTAAAAGACTAAAAATCAATGTATAATAGAAATGTTTAGCTAATCCATATCAGATATTATCGTATATTATCGTATTGATTTTTTTTCTTTTCCAAACATTAAATCGTATATTTACGAATATTATCGTATCAAGTATTCTAAAAAATGAAAAACCTATTACATACATTCCATGTTCAGTTGAACTTTGAAATACTGAACAAAATAAGTGCTTTAGACCGATTTGGAGGTGAATGGATAGGCATAGAAAGAAGAGAGGGTATTCAAACCTTAAAGCAATTAAAGTCAATTGCAACAGTATCTAGCGTAGGAGCCTCCACACGCATAGAAGGAAGCAAAATGACGAATGATGAAATCAGAGAATTCATTTTTACACATGTGAAAATTGAAAAACTGGAAGATCGCGATCAACAGGAAGTGTTGGGTTATTATAATGTGTTGGACTTAATTTCAGAATCGTACACCGACATTGATATCTCAGAGAATGGCTTAAAATATTTGCATCATTTATTGTTAAAGTATAGCCATAAAGATCAATATCACCGCGGTAAATATAAATTGACTGCTAACTCTGTTGAAGCAAGTCACCCGGACGGAAGCAAAACAACCATTTTCAAAACCAGTGAACCAGGAATTGAAACAGAAGATTCTATGCGAGCACTCATTGAATGGTATCGCAAAGATAACACGGCACATGCCTTAATAAAATCTGCTGTTTTTGTTTATGAATTTCTAAGTATTCATCCATTTCAGGATGGCAATGGAAGATTAAGCCGGTTAATTGCTAGTTTGCTCTTGTTAAAAAATGGATATCCATGGATACAATATGTCAGCTTTGAACATGAAATAGAACAACGAAAAGCAGAGTATTATCAGGTGTTGATGGATTGCCAACAACAACGACCCGGAGAGGATATCACTTCGTGGATCCTTTTCTTTTTGGATTGCCTCTATAATATTCAGGAAAAATTAAAACGAAAATTAGATCAGCGTAAAAGCGAAAATCAATTGTCGCCTCGTGATAAAATGATTTATATGTTTATTGATAGTCACCCAGGATGTAAATCCGGAGAGATATCGAAAAAATTAAATATTCCACTTCCCACAATAAAAAAATTATTATCAGAAATGATCCAATCAAAATTGATATCGAAATATGGAAATGGACCCGGAACGAATTATACCACCGAAAAATTAACTGTGATTAAAACAGATATTGCATTAAAATTCGAGAAAAATCATTTTTCCAAATCATTTACACTTTTGAACCGACATTCATTTATCACGATAAAAAAAATAATTCTTATCCCTTTATTCGATTGGAAAAAGCCAGATGAATGGACGTCTCGTATCTTTAAGGAAAATCCTGAACTCCACATTGAATGCAAAAACAAAAAAGGGGATGATCGATCGCAATTATTTTCAATTTCCGGTTTCATTTCTCCCATACACTATCAACCTGTTTTTACATTCTCTCATCCCATTCACATTCCAATGAACTTATGGGAAGATGAGCCCAGGGATAATGAATTTCCCATTGAAGTCACACTTACCCTGAAATCATTAGCCGAAGAACTTTCTTTTGATGTAATGCTGGTATATGACGGTGCACTTGAAGCGAATTAAAAATTGAGTAGCGTTTATCTCAACATGCTGCAGAAAAAAATTTTGTTATCCATCTTGCATTCAAAAAAATTCTGAGTGCAACTTCGTGTTCTTGTGTCTTAGTGGTATGCCCGCGCTTCCACCATCCGATTCCACGCTTCGCTCTGAATGACGCGCGGATTGTACTCAGTGGTTAAACCCCACCCTTCCACCATCTGATTCCACGCTTCGCTCTGAATGACGCACGGTATGTGCTCCGTGGTTCAAACCCCACCCTGCAACAATCCGATTCCACGCTCCGCTCTGAATGACGCACGGTGTGTGCTCCGTGGTTCAAACCCCACCCTGCAACAATCCGATTCCACGCTCCGCTCTGAATGACGCACGGTATGTACTACCATTTCACCACTCCTTTTTTTTCCTACTACCCTTCTACCCACTTCCCACTACCTATTTTTCCTCACTACCCACTACCTTTCTACCTTCTGCCCTTTGTGTTCTTCTTAATAAATTCTTCGTGCAACTTCGTGTTCTTGTGCCTTAGTGGTATGCCCGCGCTTCCACCATCCGATTCCACGCTCCGCTCTGAATGACGCACGGTTTGTACTCAGTGTTTCAACCCCACGCTGCCACCATCCGATTCCACGCTCCGCTCTGAATGACGCACGGTGTGTACTACCATTTCATCACTCCTTTTTTTTCCTACTACCCTTCTACCCACTTCCTATTTTTCCTCACTACCCACTACCTTTCTACCTTTTACCCTTTGTGTTCTTCTTAATAAATTCTTCGTGCAACTTCGTGTTCTTGTGCCTTAGTGGTATGCCCGCCCTTCCACCATCCGATTCCACGCT
>JAIBBF010000075.1 GCA_019694795.1 Flavobacteriales bacterium
CTCCATTGGCTATTAGTCAAACGAATAACATAATTTCTGTGTCGCAACCGAATTGTAAGGATGCAAATTCAGTTCTTGCCCCAATTTGGCCAAATGTTCAAGGATTTTATCCATATCTTAACTATGATTATAATATTTATCCAACTGGAGTTATTTCTAATAATCAAGTTGCATTGGAATTAATATATGAACAAAATTTTAATGGATCCACCTCAGATCTTATTGGTAATTGGATGCCTTCGATATCTAGGGCAACAAATCAAAATGATGGTTTACGCCCACCGGCTGGTATATCCTATGCCTATAATTTAATCGATCCCAACCAAGATTGTATTGATGTTTCCAATGGGACATTAAAACTATGGGCTAGAGAGATTCCACCGGCTGAATATCGATGTGTGGATTATTTACAAGATTCTGATCAGTTAGCTGATGGATTTCCTAATAAGCGTGAGTTCAAGGCTACTGCAGGTGAGATATGGACTCTGGATATGTTCAAACATGGTTATTTTGAAGCCATGATTAAATTACCTTATGTTGATTATGTTTGGCCTGCTTTTTGGCTTTTTCATTCTGCAAATGGGAAAAAGACAGAGATTGATATTTTTGAATTCGTAAATGAAAGCAGAGGGGACCATTGCTCGCCTGTTTCAGCAGAGAATTTGTATTTTTATAGTGATAATATGCTTATGACTGTGCATGATTGGAGTCTTTCTGTACCTCCATACGATGAATTTTCTATTGAACATGTATGTAGAGGCTTTACTGGTCATGCTATTAATAATTTTCACTTTTTTAACACTTGGCACAAATTTGGTCTTTATTGGGATGAATACAAATGTATTTGGCTAGTTGACGAAGTCCCTATTGCATATCTTTTTAAGTATTATAAATATTTTTATGATCAAAATCCCTCATTAGACCTTGATTATTCATTAGGAATCTGGGATTATTCTGAATTGTCTAATTATTATGGACCTGTATATCGCAACATGGGATTCCCTAATGATGAATGTCATGTAATATTAGGCATGGCAGTTCCAAATTTTGGTGGTAAATTTAATTCAGATCCTTCTTTAAATCAGGTCTGCCTTCCATCCGGCAATACCCTGCCTCGTTTTATGGAAGTGGATTATTTACGTGTATATTCCAACAGGTCTTGCGCATCCGATTTTACGGTTTGCAATGAAACACACTTGCCTACCAAAATTGTAGCAAACTCAGTGGCATTACCTGATCCTTCGCAAGGATCAAACTGCGAAGTGGTTGTACGTAATGAACACCAGATTAAACTTGAAGCTCCCTACAATTATCACCCAACTGAAATTTTATCCGATGCTCAAAAGGTGGAGGTTGTAGCCAATGAAGAAATTAAATTGTATCCCGGTTTCAGAACAGAACCGGGAGCTACTTTCTACGCCAGAATAGACAATTGTAGTACCGCAGATTTAAGAAAAAGTGAATCCGGTAAGCCCTCTTTTTCTCCGCAGCAAATGGTATTGCAGTTGACACCCGACATGGAGGATAACCCCAAAAAAAGTGCTTTAGATTATGCCCTCAGTATAGCACCAAATCCTTCTGATGGAAATTTTACAATTCATAATCTTAATAACAAAAGTAGTATTCAAATAGTAGATCTTTCCGGCAGGGTTGTATTTTATCAAAATAAAATTGAAACCAATACCATGAACCTGGATCTATCGTTTCTGGCTAATGGCACTTATTACATTAAAGCAATCGATAACTCCGGAAATTTTGAAACCGTTATTTGGCTGAAGCAATAACATTCTTATTTTTTTTGCCAATAATATTTCACTGTAAAGCACAATTGGAATTACTTACTAAAAAATGAACGTATGAAAAACCTCTTCCTCTTTTTTCTTTTTATTTCAGGAACCTTGTCTGCCCAGTGGAACGCTCAGGTTTCGGGTACGAGTCAATTACTCAATTCCATTCAATTTTTAAATTCCAACCTTGGCTATTGTGCAGGTGATAATGGTTTATTGCTTAAAACGACCAATGGCGGTGCAAACTGGGTTTCGGTAAATGCAAATACGGGGAGTCCAGCCGCATTGTTTACCACTCCCGATACCGGATACACTTACCGGGGAACAGAAGTGGCTATGACGGTGAATGGCGGACAAAATTTTTCTACGGTTCTGGTTTGTACGGATGGAATTAGCGCTCTTTCCTTTCCTTCCTTGTCGGTTGGCTATGCAGCGGGTATGAATATGATGGAAGATTCCATTATTATTTATAAAACAACCGATGCCGGAGTAAACTGGACATACTACTCAGGCATCCCTGCCAGCCTAATGGCCTATTCCATTTATTTTATAGATAACAATATTGGTTTTGTAGGAGGATTTTACGGAGGACTTTATAAAACCACGGATGGTGGACTTAACTGGAATATGGTTTATAACGGCACATCCGGTGCATTTTCATTTAGTTTTCCCAATACACTTACCGGTTATGCCGTTACTGAATCGGGAAGCATGTTAAAAACAGTGGATGGCGGAGATACCTGGGCAGAAACTTCAACCGGAGCCGGCCCGATTCTTTATTCCATCGACTGTGTAAATCCTTCCACCTGTTACGCAGTGGGCGGCGACGGATTTTCGTCGGGAACAATAATTAAAACCAGTAACGGAGGAACAAGTTGGACAAGTAGTCAATCTACCTTAATAACCTACCAAATGGTGGATTTTTTAAATGATACAGTAGGTTATGCCTGTGGAGGTAACGGAAGTATTTTGCGATATGGTTCTTCGCTTACACCAAATTCGGTTTTTGAAACAAATCCGGAAAATCAACTTCAACTTTATCCAAATCCTGCCGTAGATTTTATCATTGTGGATAACACTACTTCATCCGGTAATTCAATCGTGGAAATTTATGGCATTCGGGGTGAGTTAATCAGAACCGTTTCTTTACGTTCTGCTGAAAACAGAATTGACATCAGTAATTTAACTGCAGGAATGTATATCGTAAAAGTTATTTCCGACGATAAAGAATTGTTCAGCAAAATGATTAAGCAATAACTTTATTTCCATCTCAGTGTGAGAATACTGTTGTTTTAGCTGAGAATAGATTATAAATCACCCTGCTGTTTGTTTCCCAACAAACAGCAGGGTGAGCAACAATTAGGGGATATAATTAAATATCCATTGATGCTCTTTTGATTTTTTTACCAATCCGAAACAATCAAAATAAAAAACAGATGGAAAAAAATTTCCTGAAATTTCTAAAACGAGAAAACCGTTTCAGCAAAAAAATTGAAACCATCCACATTAAATCACCAAATTCTCTGCAACAAAACACGTTTAATCCTGAAAATTGATTTGGGAAAAGGCGTCAAATGAGTACTGTTTTCAAAAAAAATGTCACTTTTTATTTAAAGACGAAGGTAAAATATAAAAACTTATATTTTATTTTCATGGCAAAAAGTAAAATATAGCGGATTTTATTTTACTTTTATAAAAACGTGAATATTGGAAAAAAGCACTGATATAGAATCATTTAAACCAGGAGCATGGATCAAACATCTAAATTTTCGATATTTTGTCCCTGAAAAAATAAATCGGGTCTGGACATGGAAAGACCCTATCATTACAGAACTGCTTGAAAAAGCCTCTCTACAACTTGGGGAACTAAATTCGTTTGCCCGCTTTGTACCCAACATAGATTTATTTATCCATTTGCATGTAACAAAAGAATCGGTTGTTTCCAGTCGGATAGAAGGTACTCAAACCACCATGGATGAAGCCTTCCTGCAATTAGAAGATGTGGCCCCGGAAAGAAAGAATGACTGGCAGGAAGTCCAAAACTATACCAAGGCATTAAACAACGCTATAAGTGAGCTTAAAAACATTCCACTTTCATCTCGTTTGCTTTGTGCAGCCCACAAGCAATTAATGAAAAATGCTAGAGGGGAAAATAAACAACCGGGGGAATTCAGGAAGAGTCAGAATTGGATTGGTGGAAATTCCATTTCAGATGCGGTTTTTATTCCACCAAATCATGAATCAGTGGGCGAACTTATGGGGGATATGGAAGATTTTCTCCATAATGAAGATATTCACGTCTCAAAACTGGTTAGAATAGCTATTGCACACTATCAATTTGAAACGATTCATCCCTATTTAGACGGAAATGGCCGGATAGGCAGATTACTCATCACGCTATACCTGGTGGACCAAAAACTATTAGACAAACCATTACTGTATCTGTCTCACTACTTTGAAAAAAACAAAACATTGTATTATGATAACCTTACACGAGTCAGGCAAAAAGGTGACATGGTGCAATGGCTGAAATATTTTTTGACAGGGATTGAGGAAACTTCACGACAAGCGGCGGATAGTTTAAAAAAGATTTTGGATTTAAAACAAAATCTTGAAACCGACATTCAAAAAAACTGGGGAAGAAGAAGTCAAAGTGCCTATACTCTTTTGCAACACTTATTCCAAAATCCAGTCGTTCAAATAAAATCAGTTCAGGAAGTTTGTCAATTAACCCCAAAATCTGCCGGTGATTTGGTTCAGGTTTTTATGGAAAAGAAAATTCTTATTGAGTTAACAGGTCAAACAAGAAACCGGATTTTTTTGTTTAAAACCTATTTAGATTTGTTTAAATGATCAACGAATAATTTCAGTAGTACTTTTTTTAAGCAGAAACCCGAAAAGAAAACTAAGAATCATCCTTAAAATCCCCTTGCATTAAATCATAATATCTATTTTTGCCCCTCAATTCATTGCCTCATGAAAACCATCGATCAATATTCCTTTTCCGGTAAAAGAGCATTAATTCGTGTCGACTTTAACGTTCCGCTGGATGCTTCTTTTCACATTACGGACGATACCCGCATTCGTGCTGCTATTCCCACCATTCAGAAAATTCTTGCAGATGGCGGATCGGTGATATTGATGTCGCATTTAGGTCGGCCCAAAAATGGTCCGGAAGAAAAATTTTCGCTGAAGCATTTGGTGGATGATTTGAGTAAAAAATTAAACCTGGAAGTAAAATTCGCCGGCGATTGCATTGGTGAGGAAGCTCAGTTTTTGGCATCGCAGTTAAAAAGCGGGGAAGTGTTGTTACTCGAAAATCTTCGTTTTTACAAAGAAGAAGAAAAGGGAGATGCAGCCTTTGCCGAAAAATTAGCGAAACTGGGTGATTTTTATGTAAATGATGCATTTGGAACCGCGCACCGTGCCCATGCGTCCACAGCAGTGATTGCGCAGTATTTTCCGCAGGCAAAATGTTTCGGATACGTGATGGCAGGTGAGATTGCATCCGTGAATAAAGTACTTAACCATTCCGAACGTCCCTTCACCGCCGTGATGGGTGGTGCAAAAGTTTCAGATAAAATTCTGATTCTGGAACAACTCATGAACAAAGCGGATCACATCATCATAGGTGGCGGAATGGCCTTTACTTTTGTGAAAGCCATGGGTGGAAATATTGGTAAATCGCTGGTGGAAGATGATCGTTTGGAAACAGCGAAAAAAATTCTGGCCGATGCCGAAGCCCGAGGAGTTAAAATTCACATTCCAGTGGATGCCGTAGTGGCCGACAATTTCTCCAATGAAGCGAATACTCAGATTTGCGACATCAATGCCATTCCCGAAGGGTGGATGGGACTCGATATATCATCGAAAACCGAAAAAATGTATTCCGACGTAATTGCACAATCGAAAACCATATTGTGGAATGGTCCGATGGGTGTTTTTGAAATGAGCAAGTTTGAACACGGAACCAAAACGGTAGCCGAAGCCATTGTTGCGGCAACAGCGAAAGGTGCCTATTCCCTCATTGGCGGTGGCGATTCGGTAGCTGCGATTAACAAATATCATTTTGGCAAGCAAGTGAGTTATGTTTCTACCGGTGGTGGCGCATTACTCGAATACATCGAAAGCGGAAGTTTACCGGGAGTTGAAGCGGTGGAGAACTAAGCTCTTCGGTGTAAGATCTTGCTATCCGTATCAAAGCCGAACAAAAATGTAATTCCGGGGTTATTACCTAATACAGAATATTACCATGCAGCACGATCTTTTCGCTTACGCCGGTTTCGAATATTGTCAGGATCTTTTTTCCTATCATCGTTTCATCACCCGTGAAGTGATGATTGGAAGTGTTGGTTTTGGTGCAAAACATCCGATCCGCATTCAATCCATGACCACCACCGATACGATGGATACAGCGGCTACGGTGGAACAATCGGTGCGCATGATTGAAGCCGGTTGCGAATTGGTACGCATTACCGCTCCCAGTAAAAATGAAGCCGAGAATCTAAAAAATATCAAGTCCGATTTACGCGCCAGAGGATACGCAACTCCATTGGTGGCCGACATCCACTTTACTCCCAATGCAGCAGAAATCGCAGCGCAACTGGTGGAGAAAGTGAGAGTGAATCCGGGTAATTATGCCGACAAAAAAAAGTTTGAAGAAATCGATTATACCGACGAAGCCTATACGGCCGAACTGGAACGCATTCGCGAAAAATTTACTCCTCTCGTTTTACTGTGTAAAGCCCATCACACGGCAATGCGCATCGGTACCAATCACGGCTCTCTGAGCGACCGCATACTGAGCAGGTATGGCGACACTCCTCTTGGAATGGTGGAGTCGGCCATGGAATTTTTACGGATTTGCGAAGCGAATAATTACCAGGATATTGTTATCTCCATGAAAGCATCCAATGCACAAGTGATGGTGCAAGCTTACCGGCTATTGGTTGCAAAAATGAAAAAAGAGAACATGAATTATCCGCTTCACCTGGGTGTAACGGAAGCCGGTGATGGAGAAGACGGAAGAATAAAATCTGCCGTTGGAATCGGAGCTTTACTCGAAGATGGAATCGGTGATACCATTCGCGTCTCTTTAACCGAAGATCCGGAATTTGAAATGCCGGTTGCACGAAAACTGGCAGAACGTTATGAAAAACGACCTGCACATCGAATTCCTCATTCCATTTCATTGGAAGAATTAAAAAAGAAATGGAATCCCTTTGAATATACGCGCAGACATTCCCATCCCATTTTAAATATTGGTCAAAAACAGGTCCCCGTTGTCATAGCCGATTTAAGTGCGCGCGAAAAAATTACGGCTGCATCTTTGTATCCATTCGGATACCATTACCAAACAGAACTCGACAAATGGAACCTCAGCGATCAGGCGGTGGATTATGTTTTTGCCGGAAGCAATCCCGTAGAATTTGAAATTCCCGGAACGCTGGGGATTATTTACGATTCAACGTACTGGAAAAGCCATCAAGGAGGACGAAGCTATCCGCTGTTTGATGCCGACGATTTTTTTCAAAGCAAAGAAAAGCACGGGGAATTAAATTTTGTGAGTGTAGATATTGATACGCTTTCTCCATCGTTCATTACACGGTTAAAACAAGAAAAAAATTGTGTGCTGGTATTGGAAACCTCCAATGAGAACGGCATGCAGGAACAGCGTAAAATGTTTTTCGATTTACTCTTGCAGGAATGCGATACACCGGTAATTATCAAACGGAATTATCAGGAAAACGATGAAGAAAAATTCCAGTTGTACGCTTCTACCGACTTAGGTGCTTTATTACTGGATGGTTTTGGTGATGGAATCTGGATCAATGCCTTTCAGGGTGCCAATGCACAATTGATTAACCGTACTGCATTCGGAATATTGCAAGCCACCAGAACACGAATTTCTAAAACAGAATATATTTCTTGTCCAAGCTGCGGTAGAACCTTATTCGATCTTCAGGAAACCACGCAGAAAATCCGTTCGGTGACCGACCATTTAAAGGGCATTAAAATCGGTATTATGGGATGCATTGTGAATGGTCCCGGCGAAATGGCGGATGCCGATTACGGTTATGTAGGTACAGGAGTTGGAAAAATTTCATTGTATAAAGGCAAGGAAGTGGTGCGCAAAAACATTGCCTCAGAAGAAGCCGTTCAAGCCTTAATCGATCTCATCCGCGAAAACGGCGACTGGGTTGAAAAGGAATCCTAAACGTTCCCCTTCCCCTCCATAGTTGACGACTTTGGCGCAACACTGTCAATCAGGATATAAAATTTTGCATTTATACTAATTCCTTTTAACAACATCACCGACAACAGGGTTTTGGTCCCGAAGGTTATCAGGATTAAAATAAATTCCTGTGTTAGTTTTTGAAACTTTTTGATCAGGCTATGGCATATGTGTTAGCTTATTATTCCTTGGCAATGAACTTGTATAATGTGCTGATTTTTCATTTAACAAAATGAAAGCGTGTTTTATTTTAAAACAATCATTTGTTTTATATTGAAACAATTTTATCTTTGTCTCGTTATGTAACGAAACGAATTGATATGAGCATAAAATTGTCACGAAAGGAAATAGGAAAGAGAATAACAGAACTTCGCAAAATGAAGGGATGGTCTCAGGAAGACTTGGCTAAAAGTGTCAAAATTTCCCGGCCGTCTTTGGCTCAAATTGAGTTAGGAAACAGAAGTGTTGATATCCTAGAATTGCAAAAACTGTCATTGGTTTTGGAGTTTTCGATTGACGATTTTATGTCTGTAGATTTCTCAGCAATTCATGAGTCTGATGTTAAAGAAGAAAAAAAGGTAAAAAAAGAAGAAGAACGTATTTCAGTCCCATCCTTACAGGTAAATAAATTTAAAAATGTCTTGCTGTATATACTTGAACGTTGTGCAGGTAAGCCTAATGTAGGCGAAACAGTTCTTTACAAGTTGCTCTATTTCTCAGATTTCAATTATTATGAATTGTATGAGGAACATTTAACCGGGGCAAAATACCGCAAATTGCCTTATGGACCAGTACCGCAAAAATTAGACTCAATCATTGATCAAATGATTGAAAAAGGTCAGTTGCAAAGAGTGAAAACAAAATATCACGGATATCCTCAAACTCGTTATCTGCCTTTGGAGAAAGCTAATTTAACTGAATTAAAAGCCAGTGAGAAAGAAACCATTGACAAGGTTATAGAACAAATGAGTGATTGGTCCGCTGCCTCAATCAGCAATTATTCGCATAAGGATATACCATGGCTTGCTTCAAAGGAAGGAGAAGAAATAAATTATGAATTAGCTTTTTACAGAGATGCTCCTTTCTCTGTGAGAAACTATGGAGATGAAATTGAAGAACAATGACCTTTGATGAATTATCCGAATTTAAAAAGGATTTGAAAAACCTTTTAAAGAAATACAGAACACTAAATGACGATTTAGAGGTAGTTAAACGCGTACTGGAAGTTACACCTGATGAACGACCACCGTTTAGTTTTCGTATTGATAATTTGGGCTTAGAAACGTGTATCATTAAAGTAAAGAAAATGGCTTGCAAGGCAATAAAAGGTAAAGGAGTAAATTCGGGAATGAGATTAATATATGCTCACTTTCCTAATGAGCAAAAGATTACGTTCATTGAATTATTTCATAAGAACGAAAAGGAAAGCGAAGACAAACAAAGGATTCTAAAAAACTTTAATTAAAGTTGAAAATACCGCTAAAAGCAGGCCATTGAAATGTGTATTGAGTTCCCATAAATTGGTATAGGAAATAAAGAAAAAACAATAATCAAATTTCAACTACACCGGGATATGGAAACATGTCCCGGTTTTTTTCTTCTTCAATTGCCATCCTACAACGAATCATTCACATTCATCTACCTATTTTATTCGTGCTGATTTAAAAAACACTTCGTGCAACTTAATGTCCTTGTGCCTTAGTGGTTCCCCAACGCTGCAATCCTCCGATTCCACGCTCCGCTCTGAATGACG